>CAYJTX010000192.1:0-6914 GCA_964372615.1 uncultured Bacteriovoracaceae bacterium
ACATGCACCACTTGTCGCACTTGCGATGGTGATGCGCCATCTTGATCCGGTAGGCTACCGGGTCGCGCTAGTTGACGTTCGGAGAAGTCATGTCGATCTTGAGCAGAAGCGTCCGCGCGCCCTCGGCGAACTCGCCCGCGCGCATGCGCCGAAAGAGCTCGAGGCTCTCGCTCGGCGGCCGATCGCGAAAGGGACTGTTTTTTCCGGCCTGCGTGAGCGTGCCCCTCGCCTCACGGGTCTGCTCGGCCGACAGGTCGCAGACGTAGGCCTTGCCGGCGCGAATCAGGTGCTCGGCATAGTCGTACATCCGGTCGAAGTAGTCGGAGGCGTAGAGCTCGCTTGTCCACTGAAACCCAAGCCACTGGACGTCGCGGCGGATCGAGGTGACGTACTCCTCGCTCTCCTTCTCGGGGTTCGTGTCGTCGAAGCGGAGGTTACAGGCGCCCGCGTAGTCGCGCGCGATCCCGAAATTCAGGCAGATCGACTTCGCGTGCCCGATGTGAAGGTAGCCGTTGGGCTCGGGCGGGAAGCGGGTCGCGACCTTGCCGCCGTTCTTCCCCTTCTTCAGATCCTCGTCGATCATCTGCCTGATGAAGTTGGAGGCCATGGCCATCCAACTATAGCCTATTTCAGGCTCTGGCGTCGCATCTCGGCCAGTGCCTCCGCCATCACCGCCTGGACCCGGTCGCGCAGGGCGTCCTTGTCGGCCAGGGTGAGACCGCGAGTCTCGATGGGAGGAAGAAACCGGAGTCGCAGGGTGCCCGGCCTGGGGATCCAGTCCGATCTGGGCAGGAGCTGGAACGCGCCGTCGACCAGGATCGGATAAATCGGCGCCTGGGCCGCGATAGCGATGTGAAAGGCCCCCTTCTTGAAGGGCAGGAGGCTGCCATCGGGTGTCCGGGTCCCCTCGGGGGCGACCATGAACGTCCGTCTGCCACGATTGATCGCCTCCGCGACTCCATCGAGAGAAGCCACCGCCTTCTCGGTATTGGATCGGTCAACACGGATGAAATCGAGGCCCCACCAGATCAGGTTCAGCATCGGAAACCAGATGAGCTCGCGCTTGCCGATCCCCAGGGGCGCCTCCGGACAGATCGCCGCGGCCCAGAGCAGGTCGAGGCCACTCTGGTGGTTGTTGACCGCGACCCGGGGAGCCCTGCCGGCGAGAGTCGACTCCGTCTCCAGAACGAGTCGAATCCCCAGAATTCCCAGGCTTGCTCGACCCCAGAATCGGATCGAGCGCGCCAGCAGGGCCGATGGAGTGCGCTTCAGGAGCAGGAAGTGGATCGCAAGCAGGATGCTCCAGAAAGGGATCGACAGACCCCAGACCATCCCCAGACGCAGTACCGCCAGACCCCTGCCCATGTCTGATCCTTATATTTTTCCCTTAAAATGTCCAATACTTAGCTGATTCTCACCCCCAGCGCGACCTTCTCGCGCGACCTTCGTTGTAATCCACATCAGCCCTCGACCTGCCGTGTTCGCGCACGTGGCGATGAGAGACCGAAATCCTGGGACCGAGATCGGTTTTTCAACGGGTTGATTCTGCGGCCGATGCAGGCGATCCCTACATGCACCTCAGGGGATCGTTCGCGTCGGCCGCGCCTTTTTCACCCTTTCAGAAAATCCGCAGGCGTTTCAGGATGAGCCTGTGTGAAGATCGGCGTCAGCGCGACTATCGCCTGGTCGTTTCATTTCGTAGTGGTCTCCGTGGCCGCCGTGGCAGCGCCGCCCCCTGGAGTCGGCCCCCGTCGCATCGACTTTTCCGTTCACCCGCTCCCATCGACTTTCGCGGAGTCCCGGGCGACGTTTGCTGAACGTGCCCAAGCCGTGCTCTGGGCGACAGCGCTTGAGGAACTGCCGGCGACAGACTCCGGTCACTTCCCGATGGTCGCCTGGTCGCGGCTTGAGGTGGGCCACGAGATCGAAGCGGTCAATCGGGCCATCCTCGATCCCGCGCTCAAGCCGTACGCGCTCGTGGGATCGGACTTCCCGGGCTTCGGCAAGAGGGGTCGCTGCTCTCGAAAGGGCGACTACGACTTCGCGCTTCGCACCTGGGTGCGACTGCTCCATCGCCTCTGGGACCGGCCAGACCGACTCTGGCCAGAGACCCGCACGAAGATTCTGCACGTGATGGCGAACGAACGGGGAGCGCGGCTGGAGACGATCCGCTTTTTCTGCGGCATTCCGATTCCCGAGACGGAAAATCACATTCTCATGACTGAAGGCTCGCAGTACCTCACCAACGAGCTCCTCAATCGCGAGAGGATCGAAGCCGGCCTCGAGCCCCATCCCGAATTCGACAACTCACGTAACGGAATGTCGAAGTGGTTCCTCAGGCACCTCCAAGGCTTCCTCTTGCGGGACTTCGAGGAGTACAACTCGCGGCCCTACCTTCCCTACACGATCAGCGCGATCCAGAACCTCCACGATTTCGCATCTGACCCGCGCGTGCGCCAGATGGCGCGGGCAGTGCTCGACTACGCGACAGCGAAGTTCCTCGTTTCGAGCGACGGGCTTCGCCACCTCGCACCTTTCCGCCGGCGCGAGGAGTATCGAGACCGCTGGGAGCCGTTGATCGACGATGGGGAAACGGCTCGACTGCTCGCCCTGACCGGCATGGGCGCGCGACTCGCGGACGGCGGAGGTGCTCCGATCTGGGACTTCCGCGTCTCGCACGGAGCCTACCAGGCCACGAGCGGCTACCGACCTCCGCTCGACCTCGACGAGCTCGTATTCCGGGGCTCCGAGTGGTCCGGATTCCACCGCTTCAGCCATTCGACGACCGAGCTCTACGCCCGCTCGCCCGGCTTCCTGATCGCGGGCGGAGGCGCGCATGCCCATCTCAGCACGGGCGGCACCCATCCGGTCGATATCCCATCTCCCGTGGAGACCGCGAATGACGGCTGGGCGCTTCCCACGTTTCTCATTCCCGGCGGCGGGCGCGCCGCCGGACTCGACGCCCGGCGGTGGATCCGGATCGAAGGAGATCGGCGACACCTCAAGCGGTCGAACCTCTGTGTCGGTCCCGGATTCGCGTGCGGATTGAACCCCGTCGTTCCTCAGGGGTTGCCCTCGCGGCAAGAGGGGAACTGGACCTTTGTCGAGATCTCAGGCGCCTACGTCGCGGTCTTCACGCGACCCTGCGACACGGCTCGATGTCGGCGCGGTGCCGATTCCTGGGGCTTCTTCGAGGCCGCTCCCGCGGACGCCGATGGATTCGACGCCTTCGCGAGACGAGTCGTGGCTCGAAACGCGCACCGCGAGTTCACGAGCGACCGCGACAACGTCTACGTCGCGAGCGACGGAAGGTGGATCACGTTTCGCCCACACCCCAAGGGCCACCGCGAGCTCGCGATCCGGGCCATTGACGACTGGCACCCGGAGAGTGATTCCCGAAGGTGGCCGCTCGCCGATGGAGAGATTCTCAGGGCCGACGGTGCCGGCGCAGTGGAGATCCGGAACCCGCTTCGCGGTACCCGCGTCGTGATCGACGTGAGCGATCCGCTGGATCCGAGGAGAGTGACTGACGCACACCCCTAGAGAAGCGGCTCCAGGTCAGCCACGACGGGATAATGATCAGACAGATGCGTGTGGATCACGCGTGCGCCCGCCGTCGCGAGGCCGTCCTGGAAGATCCAGTCGAGCTGAAACGGCGGGAAGATGAAAGTCGGCACGTACCGGTTGATCGCTGACTCGAGGATCTTGGAAAGCTCTGTGATAGTCCGCTCGCGGCGCCAGGGTGTGAGCAGGCCCCCCGTCGTATTGAGATCCCCGAGGAGGATCAGCGGAACGCCGGGGTGCTCCTTCCGCCACGCGAGCAAGTGCCTCAGAATCACGGTCGTCTGAAGCCAGCGCCCGTTGGCGTCGCCCCGACCCTTCGGATTGTTCTCGAGGTGGGCGTTGTACACCCGAAGAGGACCGTGGGGAGTCTCGATATCGGCCCAGATCGCCGAGCGCTCTTCCTTGATGTTTGGCAGGCGGATGCGGCCGCCCGCCACGATCGGGTGGCGGCTGAACACGGCCTCGCCGCGTTCGCACATCTGGGAGCCGAACTCGTCGGAGCGCCCGAAGTGCATCCAGGAGACGCCGTACTGCTCGCGCAGAAGACGATCGAAGTACTCGAGCTGCCAGCCAGCCTCGCCCGAGCAGACCTCCTGGAGCCCGAGCACGTCGAAGCCGCGCAGGCTCGGGTGCCGGCCCAGCAGCCGCGCGATCGAGAGGAGCGGCTTGACCTCGTCGCTCGCGCTCCGCTCAGCGCGCAGCGCCTTCCCCAAGTAAATGTTGTAGCTGATCACGCGCAGGCGGGCGCCGTCTGCGGCGGCTCCCTCACCCAGGAACACCAACCCCCCGATCCCTGCGGCAAGGAGTGCGATCCTTCGCATCTGCCCGCCTAGTCTACCTCGATACAACGGCGCCGCACAAACCTGACTGAGGGTCAGTCTTGAGCACCGGAACCCCCACTGAGATGCAGTCAAAACTGACTCAAGGTCAGTTTTGACTAGCGGCTCCGTTCGCGACCCCTGGCGGTGCCCGTGTCTGGGAAGTCGCCAAAGCCCCAATGTACAAACGTGCAAACGCTCGGCCGACCCGCAGTGGGAGGGCTACACCGGGGGGCGCGGCTACTACTACCGGGCGAGAAAGGGCTACCGCCAATTGGAACGGCGGGACCGGCTCGAGCTCGTTCGATCCGAGAAGCTCCTCCAGTACCGCGACATCCTTTCGCGCCGAAGCTGCGCCCCCTCCGCTCCCCCTCATACGATCCAGTCCCTCGAGGAAGGCATCCGCCAGGGTCACTACCAAGTCACCACAGGAACGAAGAAGTGGGTTTCGGCACGCACCCGGTAGTCACGGCCGCGCGCGAGTGCCTGCCGAACGTCGTCTCGCGGCTCATCCAGCCAGACCGCCTGAGAGTCGACGCGGGAGTGGCCCGTGCCACCGAGAATCTCATCGACCTGGAAATCGAAAGCAGCGACCGGCGATACATTCACGCCTGGCAGCAGCGAATGCAGACAATGACCAAGGCCGAGCGCGAGCGCAATCCGCTGAGACCTGCGGACTGGGAGCCGGAGTTCCGCGCTCGGTGCGAGCGGGCTCACACGCTCGTGCGAGCTGCGAACTGATTCTCATCCCCCGCTCAGCGCGCAGATCAGGTGCACCTCGTCGCCCGCCACGACCGGCTCCGAGAGCGCCTTCGCCTCGCGTGTGTTGACGAAGATGCGAATGTGCACCCGGATCCGCCCCTGCTCATCCACCATCCGGAACCGCATGCCGGGGTGCCGCCTCTCGAGATCGGCCAGGACTTCAGCGACGGTCGCGCCGGTCGCGGCAACGGACGTCGCACCGCTCGTATAGGACCGGAGAGGACTGGCGACTCTGACCTGACAGGCCATGCGATCAGGCCGAGACGGTCACCGAGTAAATCTCTGGGAGCCGGCTGGCCGCGCAGCTCCAGCTCGCTCCCTCGTCGGCGCTCGTCCAGATTTCTCCGCTCGTCGTGCCGAAGTAGAGGCCCACGCGCGCGGACGAGTCCGCGCACATCGCCTGGCGCTTGACCGTGAACCACGCCTGCGAGCGCGGAAGGCCCTGATCCAAGCGCTTCCAGCTCTTGCCCGCGTTTTTCGTGACGTAAGCGGCGGGCTTGCCCGCGATCGACGTTCGCGGCCAGGCTTCCGTCCCGTCCATCGGAAAGACCCAGGCCGTGTCGGGATCGCGCGGATGGAGCACCATCGGAAAGCCCACGTCGCCGATGGCCTTCGGCATCGCTCGACCGATGCGCTCCCACTTCGTGGCCGGCCGGTCCAGGCGGTAGATGCCACAGTGATTCTGCTGATAAAGCCGATCGGGCCGCTGCGGATGGAGCGCGACGCAATGGGGATCGTGGCCAAACGCCACGTTCTGGTCAGGCATGAAATCAGCCGCGCACCCTTCGTTGAGCGGGCTCCAGCTGAATCCCCCGTCCTTGGACTCGAAAGTCCCGCCGACCGAGATCGAGAGGTACAGGTGACTGCGGTCGCGCGGGTCGACGAGAATCGAGTGAAGGAGCTCGCCGCCCGGCGTGGCGTTGCCGGCCGCCCACTGCGGCCGCATCGGGTGGTCGTTGAAGCCGGCGACCGAGTCCCAGGTATCCCCGCCATCCTCGGAACGAAAGAGCCCGGCCGGCGCCGAGCCAGCGTACCAGGTGCCCTTCTCGGAGGAATGGCCGGGCGTGAGCCAGAAAACGAGGTCGACGGATCGCCCTCCTTCTTCCTTTCGAAACGCCGGCGGTCGCGACGCCTCTTTCCAGGTTCGCCCTCGGTCCGTCGACCGGTAGACCGTCGGACCCAGGTGGCCGGTCTTGGCCGCCATCAAGACGGACTTCGGATCACGCGGATCGGAAACGACGTGGTGGACGATGTGGCCGAGGTACTGCGGGCCAACCAGCTCCCAGGATTTGCGCTTCGCATCCGAGCGCACGGTGAACAGGCCCTTGCGGGTGCCGATCCAGAGACTCGTGGTAGTAGGCATAGGCCGGTAAGAATCGCAGGCGAACCGCAGCGGAGTCAATCGCCGTTGCAATCCCGCCGGAGACGTTCGACCTCGATGACGACCACGTTCTGGACTGGCGCGCCGTCGGCGGTGACGACCTTTGTCTGGACGGGCCCGATTCGGACTCGCCGTCTTCACTCCTTCGCTTCACGCTCAGTCGTTGCGTCGGCTCTCCTCGCTCGCTCAGTCAGGCCTCCTGCCTGACTGTCCGCGCCCTAATGCACGTCTGTGCATCACGGCGCGGCCGCTCGCTCGCTTCGAGTCCCACCTGGCCAGCCAATAAAAAACGCCGCGGGGCGAGAGCCCAAGGGGGGTTGTTTTTTTGGGGGGCCGGTTTGGCTCGCAACAAGTTCGGAAGAGCACACGTCTGTAATCACGTCACATGT
>CAYJTX010000193.1:0-6876 GCA_964372615.1 uncultured Bacteriovoracaceae bacterium
TTCGTCGCCCTGAACTGCGGAGCTGTGACACCTTCCCTCGCTGAGAGCGAGCTCTTCGGCCACGTCCGAGGCGCGTTCACCGGAGCGGACTCCGCTCGGACCGGCGCGCTGATGCAATCCCACGGCGGGACCCTTTTCCTCGATGAGGTGGCGGACCTTCCGGCCGAGCTCCAGGTGAAGCTCCTTCGGTTTCTGGAGGACGGAGAGGTGCGGCCCGTCGGTTCCGACCGGCCCGTTCATGCCCAGGTCCGTCTGGTATGCGCCACACACAAACCTCTCGCAGCCCTGGTGAAGAAGGGCGTCTTCAGAAAGGACCTGTTCTTTCGCCTCGCCTCGGTCATGTTGGAAATTCCCCCCCTTCGGCACCGCCCCGAGGACATCGAGGGACTCGCGAGAACATTCACGGCGAACCTCGGCCGCTCGCTCTCTTCAGCCGCGATCGCCCGGCTCCAGGCCCACTCCTGGCCAGGAAACGCACGAGAGCTGCGGCATGCCGTCGAACGCGCGATAGGACTCTCGGAGACCCGGGACGGAGCTCTCCCCGCCTCGGAATTCGACTTTCTACTCACGGGCGAGGAGCTGGACGTCCCCTCAGACCCCTCCGCCCGCCGCGACAGCGCGCCCACCCCTGCCCTGCTGACTCTCGACGAAATGGAACGGTACATGCTGCTCAAGGCTCTCCGCCTCAGCGGAGGCCATCGGGGCCGTGCCGCCGGACTCCTCGGGGTCGCCCGGAGCACGGTCTTCGAGATGGTTAAGCGCCACGGCATCCTCGGGCCCCGACACGTAGGCTAGCCGGTACCTGCTAGCTCACGATCAGCTTCGAGAAAAAGATGTTCTCGATCTTTCCCCTGGGGAGCCACCAGTTGATCTTTTCGACAATCCTCTTCTTGAGTCTTCGCTTTCCCTCTCGCGAAAGCAGCTCGTCCCGATCGAGCGCCGTGAACAGCGAAGCGACGACGTTCTGGATCTGGACTGCGTGGTCCTGGATGTAGCGACAGGTATCCGGGTCGTCGCATTCGGCGACGAGCTCCACCTCCGCGAGACCCATGACTCCGGGCACGTCGACCTGGGCAGGCAGGCGCTTGAGCTCGAGCACGAACTCGCCAATTCGGAACAACGTGCTCTTTCGCCTGGCCTCGTCGGCTTGCTGCCGCACGAAGTCCGCGATGCTCGTCGCCTGGGCACCCTGATCGGGACCGATGGAGGTACCCGCGAACTGAAGGAGCCGGTACCGCTGGAACGCCACCGTGGTCACCACCCCAAGCCCCACGCAGGAGAGAAAAAACAAGCGGGCCATTCTACGTGTGCCGCGATCCCTGGAGAAGAGACCGAGCGCCATCAGGACGACGGAATCACGCAAGCGAGCGATGCGCCGCGCCAGCCGCTCAGTCCAGAGCGCTTTGGAAATCCTTCCCTCGTCATTGGCCTTCCCTCGACCCAGGCCTCCCAGGAGTCGGGCGAAGAGGCCACCCTTCGGCTCGGCGTCAGCCATGCCATTCCATTCTCGCCCAACCCTCAGCAATTCACGACCCTCTTCCGACAAGGAAGGCGTCGGGCAGGGAGGCCCCCGCATGCGAGTTCGCGACGCACACATCAGCGCCAAGAATCTGGCTCCAACTCACAGGGTATGCTCACTCGGAAGAGTATTCGTTTTGGCGTGGGTCACCTCCCTGCTTGGAAGCGGCTGCGCGCTCCTTCCGCTGGATCCCGAGGATTCGGACGCGCTCGATAGCTCGCAGGCGAGCCTTTGGGCCGATCGACTTCCTGCCTCTGATGAAGACGACGACGCGAAAGAAGAGGCGGCTGCCCGTTACGAGGCGAGGATCAGGCGAGTCAGGGGCGCGATGCAGACCGGCGACATTGTTCTCGGAATGACCATGAGCGAAGTCCGAAATGTCTGGGGCTATCCGGTTGACGTCGATGTCGCAGGCCGCCCAGGCGAAGGAAGCGAGCGCTGGACTTACTTCATGGGTCTGTCCGTTCCGTGGGCCCTGGGGCGCGCTAGAGTGCTGTTCTTCGAAAATGGCCAGCTCGTCGGCTGGGAAACCCTCCAGCGCCGCGACTAATCTGGACTTTTCCGGCCTTTCGGTCGTAGTGTGTCGGCGTGGAAGCTCTCTTCGATTTCGAGAAGCCCATCGTCAATCTCGAAAGAAAACTTCAGGATTTACGTGAGCTTGCCAAACAAGAGGGGGTCGATTTCTCAGAGGAGATTTCGATTCTCGAAAAGAAAGTCGTCAAGCTCATTGATGAGACCTTCGCAAAACTCTCGGCCTGGCAGCGTGTTCAGCTCTCCCGCCACCCGAACCGACCTCACTCCAGGGACTACATCGACGCACTGTTTCCTGACTTCATGGAACTGCAGGGAGACCGAGCCTTCGGCGACGATCAGGCGCTCCTGGGCGGAATCGCGACCTGGCCCGACATTTCTGACGGACTGCCAGTACTTGTCCTGGGTCAGCAGAAGGGCCGCACAACCAAACAGAAGATGGAGCGGAACTTCGGAATGGCCCGGCCGGAGGGATATCGAAAGGCCGTTCGACTCATGCAGCTCGCCGATCGCTTCGGGCTTCCGATCGTGGCGTTCATCGACACCCCGGGCGCCTACCCGGGAGCCGATGCCGAGGAGCGAGGCCAGTCACAGGCGATCGCCGAGAGCATCCGTACGCTCTTCGAGGTGAAAGTCCCGGTCGTCTCCGTCGTGATCGGCGAAGGAGGCTCCGGTGGAGCGCTCGCAGTCGGAGTGGCCAATCGGGTCCTCATGCAGGAGTACTCGACCTATTCCGTGATCTCACCCGAGAGCTGCGCGTCGATCCTCTGGAGCGACTCAGGTCTCGCGGAGCGCGCGGCCGAAAAAATGCGGATGAACGCGCCCGACCTGATGAAGATGGGCGTCATCGACGCGGTCATTCCGGAGCCCAAGGGGGGAGCGCACCGCGATTGGCCGGCCGCGTTCGACCTCATGCGGAAGGCTCTGCTCGAACAGTTCGGTCCCTATTTGAAAGTCAGGAACAACGGCTCGGGCGCAGGCAAAGGCGGCAGAACGAAAAGGAAGGCGGCAACTTCCGCAAATCCCCCATTGAAGGCGAATAGTCACGCCCTGGAGCGCTTCGAGAAGTTCGCGCGAATGGGGGAACTCGCCCTGGCCCACGCTCCCTCGAAAGAGGACGGCCCCCAGGAGAATCCCCCTCAGTGAGCGCCAAACCCCCCGTTGTGCGGTCCATGACGGGTTTCAGCCGCTCGGAAGGGCTCGCGGCAGGAGCGCGAGTTCGCATCGAGGTCAGGACTCTCAATCATCGCTTTCTGGATCTCAAGATTCGCCTGCCGCGGGAGTTTTCGGGGGCGGAGCTGCCGCTACGACAGGCGCTTCAGGGCCGCCTGTCACGAGGCGCGGTCGACCTCAAGGTCGAGAGGGCCTCGGACCCTTCCGCCTCCCTAGATCAGATCCTGCCCAATCTTCCCCGCGCGGCCCGGTATCACGAGGCACTTGCGACCCTGCAGAAGTCACTGGGCCTCTCGGATCCGATTCGAACAATCGACATCGCTTCTTTTCCGGATGTTCTCGGCCAGCCGCAGACGGAGCTTTCGCAGGACGAAGCCTGGCCCGCCCTGGAGCCCCTGCTGGGGATCGCGCTGGACCGCCTCGAGGAAGCCCGACGCACGGAAGGTGCCGCGCTCGGGAAGTTTCTGGTCACATCCGTCCAGGACCTGAGCGCAAACGCGGCCTTCGTCCGCGCCCGTCGATCCGAGTGCGCGCAGGAGGCGAAGGCGAAGACGAGTGAGAAAGTACGAGCCGTATTCGAGGCCCACCCCATTGCGTCAGCCTCGGTCCAGGCGGTACTCGAGAGTCGAATCGCCCAGGAGCTCGCGCTGCTCCTGGACCGAACGGACGTCGAAGAGGAGCTGACTCGCCTGGACGGACACCTCGACCAGTTCGGCAGAGCGCTGGACGGGGGCGGCCAGGTCGGAAGGAAGCTCGAATTCATCCTTCAGGAAATGAACCGGGAAGTGAACACCCTGGGAAACAAGGCTCAGGATCTCGGGATCAGCGACCGGATCGTCCAGATGAAGGTGCGACTCGAGCAGATGCGCGAGCAGGTGCTGAATCTTGAGTAGGCGACTGATCGTCATCTCGGCGCCATCGGGAGCCGGAAAGACGACGCTCTGCGAACGCCTCCTCAAGGATTTTCCGGTGCTGATGCTCTCCGTCTCAAGCACGACGCGAAGCCCCCGCGGCTCGGAGCGAGACGGCGTCGATTACTTCTTCCTCTCCCGCGAGGAGTTCCTGCGAAGATCCGAGGCCGGTCGCTTCGCGGAATGGGCGGAGGTGCACGGGAATTTCTACGGCACTTCGCGCGACGCGATCGACGAGGCCTTCACGAAGGGCCGCGCAGTGCTGCTCGATATCGACGTGCAGGGGGCCGAGAGCCTGCGCAGGGCCTATCCCGACGACACGTTCGGTGTCTTCGTATCCCCCCCGAGTCTCGAGGAGCTGGAACGCCGCCTGAGGGCGCGCGGAACCGACAGCGAGAAGTCCATCCGCAGGCGCCTCGCGAACGCCCGGAATGAGATGGCAAAAATCAAGGTCTTCGACCGGGTCATCGTGAACGACGACCTGGACCGCACTTACACGGAGCTGCGATCGCTCGTCTCCTCGGCGCTGGCGATCGCCCCCGGTGTGGTAAAATAGAGCTTCGATGGCGAAAACACGCGAAGCGTCGCTCGCCACCATCTGCGACACGATCAAGACCTACTATCCCGACGCGAAGCTCGACTTGATCGAGAAGGCCTACCGCTTCGCCGAGGAGGCTCACCGCGGGCAGCTCCGCTCAAGTGGCGAGCCCTACATGATTCACCCGCTCGGAGTCGCGCAGACCCTGGCGGAGTTCCGCCTCGACATAGCGAGCATCGCCACGGGGCTCCTCCACGACACCGTCGAGGACACGCACGCGACTCAGGAGCAGATCGCGAAGGAATTCGGCGAGGAAGTGGGCCAGCTCGTGGACGGGGTGACGAAGCTCTCGAAGATGACGTTTCGGACTTCGGAGGAAAAGCAGGCCGAGAACTTCCGCAAGATGATCCTCGCGATGGCGCAGGATATCCGAGTCATCCTGGTGAAACTCGCGGACCGGCTCAACAACATGCAGACGCTGGAGCACCTCTCGCCCCAGAAACAGCAGGCGATCTCGCAGGAGACCCTCGAGATCTACGCCCCGATCGCCAATCGCCTCGGCATGGGCTGGCTCAAGATCGAATTCGAGGATCTCTGCCTTCGCTACCTTCACCCCGACGTCTACTACAAGCTCGCGCAGCGGATAACGAAGAAGAAGGCCGAGCGGGAGAAGTACCTTGAGGAGGTCACGCAGATCCTCACCGGGGAGCTCAAGGAGTACGAAATCAACGCCACCGTCTCCGGCCGAGCCAAGCACTTCTACTCGATCTTCAAGAAGATGGAGCGCCGGAAGGCCGACTTCGAGCAGATCAACGACCTCATCGCGTTTCGCATCGTCGTCGACAACATCACCGAGTGTTACAAGGCGCTGGGAGTGATTCACTCCACCTACAAACCGGTGCCGGGCCGCTTCAAGGACTACATCGCGATGCCCAAGGCGAACGCGTACCAATCCCTCCACACGACCGTGATCGGACCCCACGGCGAGCGGGTCGAGATTCAGATCCGCACGCAGGACATGAACCAGGTCGCCGAGCGGGGGATCGCCGCGCACTGGAAGTACAAGGAAGGCAAGTTCGACACCCGCTCGCGCGAGAACGTGCAGTGGGTCAGCCGGCTGCTGGAGTGGCACAAGGATCTCTCCGATCCGAACGAGTTCCTCGAGACGGTGAAGATCGACCTCTTCGCCGAGGACGTCTTCGTCTTCACCCCCCGAGGCGAGGTCAAGGAGCTGCCGCACGGCGCGACTCCGTTGGACTTCGCCTACGCGGTTCACACCGACGTCGGCCATCACTGCGTCGGAGCGAAGGTCAACGACCACATCGTTCCTCTCAAGCACCGCCTCAAGAGCGGCGACACGATCGAGATCATCACGTCTCCCTCGCAGTCGCCCTCCAAGGACTGGCTCAAGATCTGCCGCAGCTCGCGCGCGAAGGCGAAGATTCGCGCGTTCATCAAGTCGCAGGAGCGGGCCCGCGCGCTGGAGCTCGGCAAGGAGCTGCTCGACAAGGAGCTCCGGCGGTACGAAAAGACGTTGGCCAAGATCGACAAATCCGGCGAGCTGCTCAAGCTCGCCCAGGAACGCGGGCTGCGCTCGCTGGACGAGCTCTATATCGGACTCGGCTACGGCCGCCTCTCGACCGAGCATCTGATTCCGGCGCTCGTACCCAAGGAGGCGATGGAGCGGAAGCTCGCTGCGGCCAAGGCCGAGGACCAGAGCTTCCTCAAGAAAATCTTCAGCGTCGCCAAACGCCGGAGCGAGTCCCGAAACGCGATCTCGGTCGAAAACCTCGATGACGTATTGATCCGCTTCGGCCGCTGCTGCAATCCGCTGCCGGGCGACAGCATCGTCGGCTTCATCACGCGGGGCCGGGGTGTCACGGTGCACACCGCGAGCTGCTCCAAGGCCATCGACTCCGACGGCGAGCGAAAGATCGACGTGCGTTGGAACCTGAGCGAGAAATCAACGCTGAAGCGGCACGTGAAGATCCGTGTGCTCTCGCTCGACGAGCCGGGGCTTCTCGCGCTGATGTCGCAGACCATCAGCTCGTGCGGAGTGAACATCGCCTCGGCGAACATCCGCACGACCAAGGACAAGAAGGCCATCGCACTCTTCGACGTCGAGGTCGGTGACCTGAACCAGCTCCAGAAGGTGACGCATGCCCTCGAAGGCAAGAGGGGCGTGATCGCGGTCGAGCGCCTGA
>CAYJTX010000194.1:0-6860 GCA_964372615.1 uncultured Bacteriovoracaceae bacterium
ATTCCATGCAGGAAGCAGCCCTCGTCGAACGTAAGCTGGAAACAGTTCCACGGCTGCTGAGTCCGGGCGAGCTGCGCGAGCGGCGACAGGATCGCCACGCTCAAGACGACCGCGACGGCGATTCGAAGCCAGCCGGACCGCTGCATGATTTACAAGCAGCACATCGCGCCTCGACGCGCAACAAACTCGTTGACGGAGCGACAGGCCGGCGACACTCTGGTTCCCATGAGAAACTCACTCTTCCGTTTCGCGGCGGTCGCCGCCACCTTGCTCGCCTGGGGACTGGCCCCTCACGCGCTGGCGTCGCGCGCCCGGAATCTCACGATGGGCACCGCAGACCCGCTGGCTACGCTCTCGTTCGGAAGCCACGGATCGCTCTTCCACGACGGCAAGTACAACATGTTCTACAATCCGTCGTACTCGAACGATTTCAAGAACTGGGTCGTGATCGAGAAGACGAACGGCCTGGCGGGCTTTGACAGCGCCGAAGGCGGCTTCGTCACCTCTTTCATGAACTACAATTTCGGAATGTACTTCAACCGCGGCGACGCGGTGATGACCGGGGCGGGCGCCAACTCCTACGCGAACGGAGTCAACCTACGACCGATCGACCTCATCCTGTCGGGCGATGTCGGCGTCGAGTGGGGCGTCGGACTGACCTACGGAGCCGCGCACGCCAGCTCGGCCACAACGGCCTCCGACCTGACTCTGCGGCTGGGCGCCCAGCTGTCGGGACTGGAGCCCTTCGCCTCCGTGAAGCTGGTGGGCTCCGACAGGGTCGCGAGCACCGAGACGAAGCACGCCACCTACGGGGTCGGTTTTCGTTACCGCTGGGGCGAGTGGGCGCCCTACTTCAACTGGCGCCACGACCGGACCACTCCCGCCGGCGCGGGGACCGCTCGAGACCACATCCTCGGAGTCGGCCTCTCGCGCAACACGAAGTTCGACGAGTCCGTGCGCCTCAACTACGCGTTCGGATTCTGGCGCGCAACGGCGGCGCGCCGAACTCTCGTCCCCGTCCATATCGGCGTCGAAGGCGACCTGACTTCCTGGATCACCGCGAGGGCGGGGCTGAGCTACAACGTTTACGACCGGGCGAACAACGTGACGGTGGCCGACGCGACCGCCGGGGCCCTCGGCGCGACATTCCACGTGGGGAAGGTCGATTTCGACTGGGCCATCGGCCACGTGGGAAGCGGCGAGGACGTCAATGACGGGGCCTTCGCCCTGGATTCGGGCTTTTTCTCGGCGGCAAGCCTGACCTACTCTTGGTAGTGCGGCCTTCCCCGAGCTGAGGTAGGAACGGGAGTATGAAGTCACTCCTGGTCTTCACGGCGCTGATCGCGCAGGGGCTCGTGCTTCTCGGCGGGGTCGAGCCGAAAGGCTCGCATGCGAATGCGCAAGAGCGGGTCTCGATTCTCCTCATCGGCGACTCCCATACGGTCGGCACGTTCGGCAAGACACTCGACACGCTTCTGAGAGCGGTCCCGGCCTCGGCCGTTCACACCGTCGGGAGCTGCGGGATGTCTCCGGACGCTTTCCTGCGCGGGTACGAGACCCCCTGCGGTTACCTCGAGTACGACCGGGAGCTGCGGGAGACTTCCTCCACGAGACACGCCACGCCCCTGATCGGCGGCCTGCTCGAGCGCCTCAAGCCGGCCGTGGTCGTCGTCGCCCTCGGAGCCAACCAGATCAACAGCGCCATGACGAATCCGGCGAAGGCACGGGCCGACATCGAGGCCCTGAGCCAGGCGATCTCTTCCTCGGGCGCCCGGTGCGTCTGGGTCGGCCCCCCCAACGGCCGAAACAAGCCGCTGGACAAGGAAACGAACCTCTACACGATCCTGATGGAATCAACGGCGGGGCGCTGCGAGCTCTTCGACAGCCGCGCAGGGAAGCTCCCCTACCTGAACTACGACGCGATCTCGCGCGAAGCGGGGATCCCCGGCGACGGGGCCCACTACGACGCTCTCGGCGCGAAGGGCCGCGCCGCGCTCCGTAGGTGGGCCCTCGACGTCTATCGCGCGGTCTTCTAGCAGGTGCGGGCTCGCGCGACTGCCTGGGCCGCCGCGCTGACGCTTGCCCAGGTCGTACTTGTCTTCGCGTTCACGGAGACCAACCCCGTCGTGAACGCGACTTACCCGACCGTGATTCTGCCGCCCTGGTGGTCCGAGGCGCCTCCCGACTACTCGGGCTGGGCCGGTCGCCTCCGGCGATTCAACAACTGGGACGCCTTCCATTACCTCAGCATCGCGGAGCGAGGGTACCAGGAATCGGGCCTCAAGCCGACCCACGCCTGGGTGATCTACGCCTACTGGGACAACGCGGGCTTCTTTCCCGGTTATCCGCTCGTCGCCCGGGCGACGTCGTTCCTGACGAGACTGCCACCCGACCTCGGACTGGTGGTGGGAGCGCAGCTCGCGGCGTTTGCCTCCTGGCTCATCTTCATTCTGCTGGTCGGAGGAGCTCGACCCGTTCCTCTCGCTCTCGCGGCCGCGTTCCCGACGACGTTTTACTTTGTCGTGGGGTACTCCGAATCCGTTTTCGCCGCCTCGCTTCTCGGCTGCGTCCTCGGCTTCGAGAAAGCCCGCGCGCTTTCGGCCCCTGCCGACCGCCGGCGAAGAGCCGCCTGGCTCGCCCTTTCGTGCGGGCTCGCGGCCTGGGCTTCGACCACCCGATTTCTCGGCGTGGGGGTCGCCGCCTACCCGATCGCGAGGGAGCTCGCCGAGGCCTGGCGGGGCCGCTCGCTTCGCTCCGCGTGGGCTCCGTCAGGACTCGTAGCGATCGCGGCCGCGCTCGGGCCCCTGACCTATTTCTCGTTCCTTCAGGAACGCTTCGGAAACTGGCGACTCTACTTCGACCTCCTTTGGATCGGGTGGGGCTATGGATTCGACCCGCTCGCGCTTGCGCGCCCATCAACGTGGTGGCCAGACTTCGCGGCGGAGGACTGGGCTCACCTGGTAAGCCAGGTCTGCGTACCGTTGGCCGGCCTGGGGCTGGGGGGCTGGGGGGCCCTTCTGATTCGGCGCTCGCGCCGGTCCGGCGCGATGTCGCCCGAGACCCCTGTCGGCTGGGGCCTCTGGGCCGTGAGCGCCACGCTCTTCGCGGCGTGCGCAGGCGCGAAGGCGGACCAGCGGATGGACGGAATGATCCGTTACATGCTTCCGGTCTGGCTGCTGGCGCTCGTGGCCTGGGCTCGCTCGCGCCAGAGTCAGTCGCGCCCGCGGCCCGCGGCTGCAGTGGCACTCGCCGCTCTCGTTGCGCTCGGCCTCCTCGTCCAGATCCTTTTTATCCGCCGCTATCTCACGGGCGACTGGGTTTCCTGATGGGAGCTTGGCGTCCACCGCAGCATATTCACGCTACTGTCCAGGCCCTCGTGCGGAGAGGCAGCCAGCTTCTTGTTTACGAGGCGCACGATCCCGGCTGACAGGATCGATCCGCTACGACGTCGGAGTGACCGCCAGCCGGGCGAGCAACCTCTCTCGACGGGCGCGACGGCCGGCCGACTCGTCCTTGTCGTGGAGAGCGCGAATCGCCGACTCGACCTTCCTGGAATCGACCGGCTCCGACGCCTTCGCGGCGTAGCGAAGCATTTCCAGACAGTCGGCCAGGTCGGATTCGCTCATCCGTCGGATCTTCAGCAGGAGAAAGAGAGTCGCCGAAGGCCGATAGATCACCGCTTTCGGTCCCCGGTACAGAAGTACCCAATCGCCTCGCGCCTGCCGGATCCTGGACAGGAAGTGCGCCCCGGCCTGATTGATGGCCTCGACAGGAAGCCCGAGACCTTCGGCAAGCTCCATCAGGAGCAGCGTCTGCGCCATCTGAGACGGCTTGGCGGCCACGAGATCGATATCCAACGTGACCCGATCGCCGGCGCCCAGGCAGGGCAGCACGGTCCCACCGATCAGGTACCAGTCTCCCTCCAGAGTCTTGCCCGCAAGCTTGAGAAACTTCCTCAGCAGTGGGCCATCGATCGCACGCATCGATCAGAGGTACTCGGCGAGGCGATCCAGCGCCATCCGCCGAAGCTTCAGATGCCGCCCCTCCGGACGCACAGGCGTCAGTCGTCGGAGGGCCGGCGACCGACAGTTCTTCGCGTACCAGCTCGGGTAATGTGTCTTGAGCGCGAGGAGCAAGGCGGACAAGGCGTCGCGTCGGCGCGCGCCGGCTCCTCCAGCTTCCTTTCCGTCAGCCGCTACCTCATCAAGCGCAGCGGCACGAAGCGCCCGAGCGAGCCCGGGCGCCGTAGGCCGTGGCCCGCCCTGGGGAGCGGAGCCTCCGGTCGTCAGAGGCGCCCCGCAGGCGGCGAGGAAATCCCAGTCGGCACCCACTTCCGGCTCGGCGCGCAGCTTCAGGCGAAGACTGTTGAACAGCGCCTCGAGCGTCGAGAGTGACGGATTTCCGCGGCCCGACTCAAGCTGCTGTATGGCTGGAAGGCTCACGCCGGACTCGAACGCCAGTTTCGACTGGGTGAGCCCCTGGCGCAGCCGGGACTCGCGAAGGACGCGGCTCAGCTGAATCGCATTCATACATACTATAATATGCGTTCTATAATAGGTGTCAACAAGCGAGCCTGGCCGCAGGCTTCCTTGCACGCTCAGAACGGAAATGTCGCGCCCACCACGATCAGCTCGGCGCTCACTTCGCCCCGAAGCCAGAGGTTAGACTGCAGCTTCTGAAGCGCTCCGACGCCGAAGCGCGGATAGAGGGGCCAGCCCCCGCCCAGGCCGGCGCGGCCGAAGAGACCGCCCAGCGCGAAAAATGCCCAGTCGGCGTCCTTGTGGAAATCCCAGCGCAGATGCGTGCTGAAAAGGAGCCCCGAGTCGCCCGAGAAAAACGCGGGGCCGAGCTCGAGCTCGAGGAGGACCTGGTCGGCCACGTCGTCCGCCCAGCCCTTCTCGACAATGGGGCGGGCGACGGTCCCCAGAAGCGAGAAGCCTCCGCTCGAGTTGATCATGCTGAGGCCCAGGAGCATGCCGGCCTGGATCTCTCCGGGAGGAACCTCGCCCTTGAAGTCCGCGCCGCGCGCGGTCGCCTGCGCGCCCATCCACGCCAGTAGCGCGGCGATCCCTGCCCACGTCAGGCCTTTCGGCCAATGGTTCCCGGTCATGCCCCGGTTTTATCCGACTCGTTCCAGGCGGTCGAGCAAGTTTCTCAGGATCGACGCGGTCGCGCCCCAGATCCGGCGAGGCCCGGCCTGGAAAACGTCGATGGGCCACTCGCGGCCCGCGAACTGGAACTTCTCCTCCCGGTAAACTTCGGGCGATTGAAGCTCGCGCAGCGATACCCAGAAGGCCTCGGCGATCTCGGCCGGATTCACGACCAGGCGATCGGACGGGCACGGCTGCTCGAGCACCGCGACGACCGGAGTCACCACGAAGCCCGTCGTCGTCGACAGCTCCGGAAGCCGCCCGAGGACTTCGACAGCGGTGGATGGAATTCCAACCTCCTCCTCCGTCTCGCGCAGGGCGGTCCGGACGATTCCACCACCCGCTTCATCCTCCGGGTCGCGAACGCCCCCCGGAAACGCGATCTGGCCCTTGTGCCTTTCGACCGACTCGGTTCTGCGAGTGAGCAGGACCGAAAGCGTGTCCGGCCCCACTTCCGCCAGCAGGACCAGAACTCCCGCCTCGGTCCCCGGCGCCCGCGGCGGAAAGCGATAAGGGAGGTCCAGCTCGATCGCGGCACGGATGCGATCCAGCCATTGCATCGGCTGACCCTTCATCGGCATCCGTCACTCGGACGGAGTCGACTCGGGGGCGGGAGGAGGAGGCATGAACTCGGCCGCCTGACCGGCGTCCGGCCCTGGGGTCGGGTCCGCGGCCGGCAACCCGAGCTCTCGCTTCTTCGAACCCTTCTTCCCCTTCGCCGTCTTTTTCGAGCCCTTCTTCGCGTGCTTCTTGGGCTTCTTCGTGTTTTTCTTGGCCTTCTTCTTGGACTTTTTCGAGCCCTTCTTGGGCGAAGCCTTCTTCTCGACCGGCGCGGCCGCTCCAGCGTCCGCACCCAGCTCCGGGGGGGAATCCAGCAGCGCGACACTCTCGCCGCCCGAGCCCTCTGCCGCGGCCTCCGGGGTCGCTCCCGAATCGTCCGAACGGGCGTCCCTCAGGACGGCGCTCTCGGAAAAGAGAAATAGAAACGCCACGACCCACGCAAGAGCTCTTTGCATAGGGGCCAGTGTCGCTCCGAGGCAATGGACTCGCAACTTCATTTAAGAACTGGTCAGAAACAGGTCAAATATGGCCAGATACGCACTCCTACATGCGTGGCAGATGTGTCGCCCTCAGCCCGACCGCTCTGACTCTTCGAACCCCGGAAGGGGATCGCGAGCACCCCTTGACCGAAGGCGCCGCCCCCTGCCGGCTGGGCGACTGGCTCGAGCTCGAGGATGGGCAAATCCGGATTCTTACGGCGAGCAGAAATCCCGATCTTTCGCTTACACGGCGCATCCAAGACCCCCGCCGCCGTCATGCGCTTGGAGTCCGGACCGAGACCGAGGCAGGCATTCGCGATTTCTTTTCCCAGCGAGCTTTTCTGGAGGTGCGCACGCCCCTTCTGGTCCCGAGTCCGGGCATGGAGCCTCATATTCGGCCGCTGCGCGTGACAGGAACACCGGCCCGCGGCGAGCGCTTCCTGCCGACCTCGCCCGAGTTCGCGATGAAAAAACTGCTCGTGGGAGGGCTCGAGCGGATCTTCCAGCTCTGCCCCGCTTTCAGGGACGAGCCCCTGTCCTGCACCCATCACCCGGAGTTCACGATTCTCGAGTGGTACCGCGCGTTCGCGGGCTACGAAGACATCCAGCGCGATACCGAGGAGCTCGTCGCCTCGCTCACCCGCCGCATTCATGGGCGCGAGGAGATCCC
>CAYJTX010000195.1:0-6860 GCA_964372615.1 uncultured Bacteriovoracaceae bacterium
ACCAGCCACAACATGGACGACATCGAAAGGCTCTGTCCCAGGATTCTCATTCTGAGAACGGGAGAGCTGATCTACGACGGCCCTCCGGGAAAGCTGACCCGACGTGGAGAGTGCCGACTTCGCGTCCGGTTTCTCGGAAGCACCGACCTCGCATCGGTCGCCGCGGCGACCGGCCTCGACCTGAAAAGCCTCTCTCTGGGAGGAGACGAGACAGTGGCCTCGGGGGACGAGCCCGCCCCGAATGGGGAGGAGAGCAAACCTGTCTACGTTTCGACCCGGCGAGACCAGGTCGTACAGGTCCTTCAGTCGCTGATGGCACACTTCCCGATCGTGGACATGGGGGTTGAGGAGCAGAGCCTCGAGGCGGTGATTCAGAGACTCTACGAAGGCTCGACCCCGTGAGCGCAGGCGTGGTCCGGCGATCTCTGGCGGGCAGACTGCAGTGGCGGTTCGCCGCGCTCAGGAACGGATTGCAGGACGCAACCGCCTATCGCATCGAGTTTCTCTTCGAATTTCTGGGCGCGGCTATCGTACCAGCGGCCGTGCAGTGGGTGCTCTGGTACGCCCTCTTCGAAATCGGCGGAGCGAAGGAGGTTGCTGGGCTCACCTACCCGCAGATGGTCCATTACACGCTCATGAGCGTTCTCTTTTCCCAGATCCGGGGAGGCGACCATGACTTTGAGCTGCAAGAGATGATCCGGTCGGGCTCCCTGAGCAACTACCTCCTGCGGCCGGTCGGTGTCGTGGAGTTCGTGTATATCCGAGGCGTCGCGGCGAAACTCTTCATCGCGGCGTTCTGCCTCGCCGCTGGGATCGCCCTCGGCGCCTGGCTAGGCCTCCCACCATGGAGAATGGCGGGAGGGATGTTGCTCGCGCTGGTGGGTAACGTCATCCACTACCAGATCGGGGCGGCGCTCTCGACGACAGCCTTTTTCTGGGAGGAGGCCTACAGCGTCTTGATGGTGAAGAACATGCTCGTAAAACTCCTGTCAGGCGAGCTCATCCCCCTGGACCTCTTTCCTCCTTCGATGGCTTGGATTTGGAAAATGACCCCCTTCTACCTTTACGTCTACGGCCCGACTCAGTTCGCGCTCGGGCGCTGGTCGATCGGCGAGCTCGCCTATCACCTCGCCATCGGAATCGGCTGGGCCGTGGTGGGTTGGGCACTCATCCGCTCAACCTGGGGCCTGGGAATTCGCCGGTACTTGAGTCTGGGTGGGTAGGTCATGATCGGCTCGGTCCTGAATTCCATCAAAAGGCACTTCGCGATCTTCCTGGTGCAGATCAAGAACAACTTCGTTCGCGAGGTCGTCTACCGAACCAATTTCGTGACGATGGTCGCGGTCGACCTGATCTGGATCTTCGTCGAGTTCACGCTCTTCACGGTGATTTACGCCAACACCGAGACACTCGCCGGCTGGAGCAAGCCCCAGGTTTTTTTCTTTCTCGGGATTTTCTTCAGCTCGGACGCTCTCTTCACGACCTTCTTCCAGCGCAACTTCTGGAACTTCTCCGACCTCGTCAACAAGGGGGAGCTCGACATTCTGCTCACGAAACCCGCGAGCACGGTTTTTCTCTCACTCACGCGATGGATCAATCTCACGGCCATCTTCAACTTGTTTCTCGGCCTTGCGATCGCGGCGCGATTCGCGAGCGAGGCGGGTTTCGCGGGTGGGTCCCGCTGGGTGCTCGTCGCTCTCTGGCTTGGGGTCGGGCTGATCTCGGCAATCGTCCTGCGTTTCGCTTTCTCGATCTGGATTTTCTGGACGGATCGAAGCTGGGCGCTTTCCCGCCTTTACTACCAGTTCTTCGAATTCGCGACGAAGCCGGACACGATCTATCCTCGCATGATCCGATACACGGTACTGACGGTCCTTCCGTTCGCGTTCATCGGAAGCGTTCCGACCCGGGCACTCCTGCACGGCCTCGACTCGAGCGAGTATGCGTGGCTCGCGGGTGTAATCGGCGCGTTCGCCGTCGTCGACGCGTACCTCTGGAAGCGAGGTCTGCTCCGCTACCAAAGCGCAAGCAGCTGACGTCGACAGCGTTCGCACGAGAGGCCGGGTGGAATGACGTCTCTCATGCGCTCCATTGCCACCGCGCATGAGGGACGCCATTCCACCCGGCCGAGGTACGCGCGGTCGCCGCGGCGACCGATTCGACGAAAAACTGTCATGCGGGACTTGCGGGATTCAACGAACACAATAGAATCTGTGTCGAAACGGATTTTTCTGACATCGGAACCATGGAGGGAAAGATGGCATCATTCCGCGATATGTGTTTCACGCCGGCTGAATTCGCGACTCTCGCGAAGGTGGACCGCAACCTCATCACCTCTCTCGAAAGCAGCGGTATCCTCCGAACGATCAAGAAGCGGGTCGGCAACGTCGACCGCAAAATGATCCGCCTCGAGGATCTGCAGGCTTACTTTCAGGCACTGCGCGCGAACGCGATCGGTCGCCACGGCGACCGAGTCACGTCGGAAGGTGCCCGTCCTGACGGACCCTCTGGAGCAACCGCCGCTGGAGACCCAGTGCCTGTCTCGTCCCAGAATATTGATTCGGTCGCCGCGGCGACCGGATTCATTCCAGGCACTCCCCCAAATAAGATCCAGATGTTCTACAACGTCAAAGGCGGAACAGGTAAGTCAACTTTAACAGCGCAGTATGTCATGCGCGCAGCAATGATGGGCCTGAACGTTCTGGCGATCGACCTCGATGGCCAGGGACACCTGACCGTCAATCTCGATATTCTCGACGCCCATGAAAGGCCGACGATCTACGACGTCCTGATCAACGATCTTCCGATCGCCGAGGCCGTCATTCCTGTGGCGGCCGGACTGGACCTGATCCCCGCGAACCTTGGGCTCTGCAATATCGAGATCCCCCTGAACAACAAGACGCGCCGGGAGTACCGGCTTTCTGAAGCCCTTCAGAAGATCGCGGATCGCTACGATCTCATCGTTGCCGACACGAATCCTGCGGCCTCGATCCTCAATGGCTCGATGCTCGTCGCATCCGGTCTGGTGAATGTCGTCTGCGCCACGAACCCCCTCTCATTCCATGGCATGACGCTCGTGATGACCACGATCGAGCATATGGAACGAGAGTTCTCTCGAAAGCTCGAAGTCAGGATCATTCCGAACCTCTACGACAACCGCGAGGTGATCAGCCAGGAGGTCCTCGGGGAGCTGCGTTCGCAGTTCCCGGACTTCTGCGCCAGGACCGTCGTCAACCGTAGCGCCGACATGAACGAAGCGACCAAGCGGCGAACATCAGTGTGGGACGTGAGCGCCAAAGGCGTGGCGGCCCAGGACATCAACGCG
This sequence comes from uncultured Bacteriovoracaceae bacterium, assembly GCA_964372615.1. Classification (GTDB taxonomy): domain Bacteria; phylum Bdellovibrionota; class UBA1018; order UBA1018; family UBA1018; genus CAYJTX01. The sequence goes on from CAYJTX010000195.1 coordinate 3,326, forward strand.
CTGGCCGAAGAGCTCGTCTTCAGCTGAGCCGAGCGGTCAAAACCCCGAAGTCACACCCAGTTCCCTTAAAAAGGAGAAGCTCATGGATGAAACCAAAGGCAACGAGAAGCCGACGCAGGGAAAGATCAAGACGCGCGAGGGAAGCGGCTACCTCAAGCAGCTTTACGCGACGGCAAAGACGACCGCCGGATCGACCCACACGCATCTGAAGAATCTGACGACTTTCCTGGTGAATTTCGTACCCATCGACAAGGTCGATCCATCGGAACTTCAAGTCAGAGTCCACTTCGACGACGCGGAAATCGAAGGCCTCGCTTATTCCGTCAAGGAGCACGGCGTGCTCCAGCCGATTCTCGTCGTCCAGGATGGCGATCGTTACAAGGTCATCGCGGGAGAAAGGCGCTTAAGAGCGGCCAAGCTCGCGGGGCTCGACCGAATTCCTGCCAGGGTGCTCTCTACACACGACAAGGCCACTCACGAGATCGCGCTTCGGGAGAACCTGGACCGCGTCGACCTGCACCCGATCGAAGAGGGAGAGGGCTACGTCTCGTTGCTCGAGGCGCAGGCGTACACGAGCTATGACACGATCGCGAAGGCATTCGGGAAGCCCAAGTCACGGATCACGGAGTGCATCGGCTTCACGAAGCTTCCCCAAGAGACGAAGTGGGCGCTGATGAAAACTGGCCTGAAAAACCGCGCGCTCCTCCGACAGCTGCTCGAGGCCCCTCCCGAAAAGCACGCCGAACTGATCACGGAAGCCGCCGGCAAGGAGGAAGTCCTCGAGGGATCCAAGTCGAAGACCACTCAGGTGCCGACGGAGCCGAAGACGAGAGAAGCCAAGACATTCGAATTCAAACTCGACGATAAGGGTCTCGCCGTTCCCGGCTTTCGCTGGAAGACCGGCGAAGGAACCGAAAGGCTCACTGCCTATGCAGGAGCGCTTCGCTCACTCCTCGAAAAAGTCGAGGAGCGCCTGACCCTTCCGGCGAGCTAGCAGCCGTCCAGGCCCCAGAACCACAGCCCTTCGGGAGCGAGCGCCGCTGAAGCCAGAGGCGCCCCCAGCGCAAGGCGCTCCTGTATCGCTGTCGAGGGATCGTAACCCAGGCGCACCAGCCCGCGTCTCGAACCGATGACCTGGAGGCCAGGAATCAGTCGCGCGACCCGTCCCAAAAGCGCCTGGGTCGCGGCAGGCTCGCCCCCCCACTCGTGCGCAATTCCGGCGAGATCGATGCCACGTCCCACCCCCACATAGGCCGCGGGACGTGCGGCATCGCCGCTCCAGAACCAACGGACGCTTCGGTGGGCACTGAACCACCTCAAGTCCCCGTCGGTGAGGACGAGCCCTTCGTCGCACTCCCGACGAAGCTCGAAAATCGCCGGAACCCACCCTTCCTGAACGGCCGCGTCCGACGACGCTCCCGGCTCGACTACAGCCCGGTACTGCTCGCCACAGAGCTCAAAACCGAGAGCACCGTACAGCTTCAGCTCCGAGCCCCAGAGGTAGACCCCAGAGGCACCGATCGCTTGAGCCCATTGCAGGCAGGACCGCGTCAGGTCGGTCGCCAGGCCCAGGCCCCTCGCTGCAGGCGCCGTCGCAACGCCTCCGATCAGAACGATCTTCGCTGCAACTGATCGAACGGTCGTCTCACGCGCGAATGCGCAGGCCATGACGGGCGAGAGAGTCCCGGCCGGAGCGCACGCATCACGTGCCACCCATCGAACACTCCGTCCCGACATCACCGTAGAGCTCCAGATCGGAAAGTCGTCGTAGAAGGACCGCCCGGGAGGAACCCCGAACGCCATCGACAACAGGTGCTCGATCGCCGGCTCGTCGGAATCGCGGGGCCCTTCGATGCGATGCGACGACTCCCTGAGGACGACTGTCTCCACACTTCGATCTTGTCATCCGGAAAGACCTCAAACACCCGGCATTTCCTGCCGATAGGCAACTCAGGAGGATCGCCCCATGTCCAAGAAAAAGAAGTTCGATCTCGGGTACTTAGTCAATCATGGATATGTAACAGACGGTCAGACGCTCTACTTTGTAAGCGATCCCTCGAAGACCTGCAGGATAGCGAAACAGCCCAATCACGACTTCAAGGTCGTCTCAGGCGTCGAAACCATGACTGTCCATGCCTTCGCGCAGAAGTGTCTAGGCACCGAACCACCCGATCACGCTGCGAAGTGGCTTCGGAACGAAGGCGGAAAAACACTATTCGATCTCTGGCACGCGGAGGACTACTCGGAAGCCGCCTAATCCCCCGTTCCGCCAAGACGAATTCAGAAGCGACCCGGAGACCGCGAGCTTCGAGGTCGTTCGTCTTTTTTTTTCTCAAGATCCCAACCAGGACTCCGATCCGCACATTGGAGCCAGGGTAGTGCCCGGTTAGGAAATCCGGGATAAGCCCAGGATCCCCATATCGCCCAAGGATGGGCACGAAGACCTTCATGGAGGAAGGTAATGGGACTGCGGATCAACACAAATGTGCCTGCGCTCGTAGCCCAGCGCAATCTACGCACAAACCGCGTCTCACTCGACCGCACTCTCGAAAGACTCAGCTCAGGCTCCCGAATCAACCACGCCGGCGACGACGCCGCTGGACTCGCCATCTCTGAGAGCCTGCGCGCGCAGGTGCGCGGACTCGGCCAGGCCGAACGAAACGCCCAGGACGGAATCTCGCTGATTCAGGTCGCCGAAGGCGCCATGGGCGAGGTCAGCAACATTCTCATCCGGATGCGCGAGCTCGGCGTGCAGGGCGCTTCGGACACGATCGGGCAACAGGAACGCCAGTTCCTCGACGTCGAGTACCAGCAGCTCCTCGAAGAAATCGATCGAATCGCACAGAGCACCGAGTACAACGGCGTTTCTCTCCTGAACGGGAGCGCCAGCACCTTCGAGATCCAGATCGGGACGAAGAACAACCCGGCCGTGGACCGGGTACGCCTCTTCGACGGCACGGCCGCTGATATCAATGTCGTCGCGCTCGGAATCAACCTCGCAAGCGTCGCCGACAAATCCAGCGCTCAAAACAGCCTGGCCTCGGTCGACAAGGCGCTCGGCTCGGTCACGGCGATTCGCGCTGAGTTCGGAGCGATGCAGAACCGCCTTCAGTCGGTCATCAATAACAATCAGATCGCCCGGGAAAATCTCTCGGCGGCGAACAGCCGCATCCGCGACGCCGACATCGCGGAGGAGACGACCGAGCTCACCAAGCAACAGATTCTGATGCAGTCGGGAGTGGCCGTGCTTACTCAGGCCAACACGACCATCAAATCCGCCCTAGGACTCCTAGGGCAGGGAGGGTAATGAATGAACTAACTTTCTGACCCAAGCGAAGGCACGTTGCCCGAGCTTGTTTCCTGGATCGCGGCGTAAGCCCGGTCGGCACGGCCATGATGGCACGACCGACCGGGCCTACGCCAGAGCATCCGGTGAATCTCAAGACGGGGTGCGGTCGAGCCGTGAGGCTCGCATGTAAACGAGCCGTGAGGCTCGCATGTAAACGAGCCGTGAGGCTCGCATGTAAACGAGCCG
>CAYJTX010000196.1:0-6846 GCA_964372615.1 uncultured Bacteriovoracaceae bacterium
GGTTCGTGCCGAGCCTCATCGCCGCATCGATGTCCTCGGTCGAGGCAACCCCTTCATGAAGGGCGAATACGGCCTCATTAATCATCGGCATGAGAATCCGATTCACCGCGAACCCCGGCATGTCCTTGACTGCGACGAAAGTTTTTCCCATCCGTTCGGTTACGCTCCTGGCGACGGCAAAGGTCTCATCCGAGGTCTGCAATCCCCGAATCCCCTCCACGAGCTTCATGACTGGCACGGGGTTCATGAAGTGTACTCCGACGACCTTCTCTGGTCGACGCGTCTGGGCCGCGATTCCAGTAATGCCAATTGAGGAGGTATTGCTTGCGAGCACAGTCCGCTCCGGACACTTCTCGTCCAGTTCCCGAAAGAGTCGATACTTGAGATCGACCTTCTCAGTGACCGCCTCGATAACAATTTCAGCCCGGGAAAGATCCTCGATACCCGGCACGGTGGTGATCGCGCCCATGACCGCCCGCGAATCGGAATCCTGAATCTTACCCTTCTCGATCAGCCGGCGAAGCGCCGATGCAATCAGTGCCTTGCCGCGTTCTGCCACCTCGATATCTCGATCGGCAAGCAGAACGCTAAAGCCGGACTGAGCTGCAGTCTGAGCGATGCCGCTCCCCATTTGACCGGCGCCTAAAACGCCAATGACCCGAATATCCCCAGCTGACGACGCCATGTGAATCTCCTGGCGGTTCAATTTGATTGACGCACCACCACTTAGCCCGAGAGGCGTCCGAAACTCAAGGTGGACGTGGAATCACTTCCCAATGCAAAACGTAGAGAAAATCCGACCCAAAATATCGTCCGGAAGCGTCATCCCGAAAACGGGCGCCAAGGCCACAAGCGCCTGGCGGACGTCAGAAGCGAACAATTCCTCATCTTTCACAAGTAGGGCGCGAGACAGATGCTGGAGTCCCGCTTTCACCGCCTGGAAGTGATCGAGACGCGTCAGGAGAACCTCGCCAGGAGCCCGACGGGTCCAAACTTCGCAGAGGGAGACTATCTTCTCGACGGCGTCCGTAATCCCGGCGCCGCGCGTTACCGAGACCGGCAGCCATGAAATGCCCGTCTCTCTTTCAAGCGCCGCCTGTGTCCGCAGCGATTGCTCACATGAGACCAAGTCCACTTTTGATAGAATTCCAAGGGTCAACCCATTCGGGCGACCGAGGTTCACACAGAAATCGCGAACTTCCGCTGGAGGCGCGGGTCCGCTTGAAACATCATGAACCATAAGAATGAGATCCGCCCGGCTTCCTGAATCAAAGGTCCGCCGGATCCCGAGCTCTTCAACCGTTCCCCGAGCGGAACGAACGCCCGCCGTATCTTCGAGGCACAAGGTAACCGCTCGGACGCCCGCCTTCAGGGTCACGCGCTCTCGAATCACGTCACGAGTGGTCCCGGGCTCATCTGAGACGATCGAACGATCCTCTCCCAGAAGAGCATTGAAAAAGCTCGACTTGCCGGCATTCGGCGCACCGAGAAGGGCCGCGCGAACTCCTTCTTGCATGCGAACTCCCCGCTCGTATCCTCCCCCAAGGTCCGCCAGTTTCTCCGCAACGACGCTTGCCCTCTCCTGAAGCTTCGGAAGCGACACCTCTTCAACGTCCTGATCGGCAAAATCGATCCCAAGCTCCGCAAGAGCCGAGAGGGTCTTCAGCTCCTCGGCCAGCTCGACCGCGAGGCTTCCCTGGCTGCCGGCCATCTTTTCAAGTGCGAGAGCGGCCGCCGAATCGTTCTCCGATCGAATGAGATCCGCAACCGCTTCGGCCTGCAATACCGTCATCTTCCCGTTCCGGACCGCACGAAAGCTGAACTCGCCTGGAAGAGCCTGCCTAACACCCAGCTCCTCGAGAGCGCTCATGAGCGCCGTGAGGGGGGCTTTCCCCCCGTGCGCGTGAATCTCCACGCAGGTCTCCCCGGTAAAACTCCGAGGTGCTCGAAAAACGATCACCAGGGCTACATCGATCAGAGCGCCCCTCTTGGGTTCTCTGAGCTCAGCCAAGAGCGCCCTACGGTCCTCAAAAAAAGAGGCTTCCGCCTTCCCAGTCAGCGCCCTCAGTGCCTCCAGCGCGGCGGGTCCGCTGACGCGGACGACGGATACGGCACCCCCCATGCCCGAGATCACCACGGCTACCGTATCTGCCGAAAAGTAGCCCGAGTGATCAAGCTCTGGCGGTAACTGCTGCGCCATGGCCCGAATCAAACCTCTTGTTCAGGAGTATCTGCTGCCCGATGCTCGCGATCGCGTTCACAAGCATATAGATCGCTAGCCCGGACGGCAGCGTAATCATGAATACGCCGAAGATCAGCGGCATGAACTGGATCATTTTCTGCTGGACTGGATCCGTAGCGGTATTGGGGGTGAGCTTCTGCTGGATAAACATAGTCAAGGTGAGAAGGACGGGTGTGACGTAATAGGGGTCCTTACTTGCAAGGTCGTGGATCCAGAGGGCGAAGGGAGCGTTATAAAGTTCAACCGCGCTGTAAAGAACCTGATAGAGCGCGAAGAAAACAGGCATCTGCACGAGGATCGGTAAACAACCCGCCATGGGATTGTAGCCGTGGCTCCTCATCAAGGTCAGCATCTCCCGGTTCATCGCCTCCTTATCGTTCCCGTATTTTTCTCGAAGGCGTTGGATTTGCGGCTGAATCTTTGCCATCTCCTTCATGCTCTTCATGCTCTTGTAGGTGAGGGGGAACGTCACGACTTTCACGAGGAGGGTGAGGAGGATAATCGAAACTCCATAATTCCCGAAAAGCTCGAAGAACCACTTCATAAGCCGAAGCAGCGGATAGGCAAAAACCGTGAAAAATCCAAAATCGACCGCGTGGTCGAGTGTGGGATCCACGGAACGAAGCAGCGTGAGGTCCTTGGGACCAAAGTAAATTCTCAAGGGGATAGATAGGGAGGATCCCGAGACTGGGTAGACTAGACTCACACGTGCCGCCGCGCCGCCCAGGGGCTGAACAAGCCCCTTGGGTTCCACGGGGCTCTGATTGACCACCGTTGTTACAAAGTACCGGTTAGTGAGGCCGATCCATCGAACCGGGCTCTGGACATCTCGCAATTCCGCTCCCTCGGCTGAGGTTCTCTCAATTTCCTTGTTGGTCCAGTGAAGGAGGTTCCAGTCAGGGTTTTTTTCTTCCGCCTTCGTGGAAAGAGAAATGAATAGGTAATTTGGCTTAGGCCCTTTGAATGTCGCCTCAACACGAACATCGAGCCAGGCGTTTCGACCCGAGTGAGAGATATCCCTCGTGAGTTGAATGCTCTCGTCTTCATAGCGCCAACTCCAACCCCTCTCGGTCTTCGTGAGCCGTCCCTTCAGGGTCGAGATATAAGCATATTCAGCGAGATCAACCGCGAGCTCTCCGGCGCCACCGAGATTGGCGAGGCCGCTCATGTGAATCGCTTCGACGCCGCTGACTCCACTCGCGCGAAATCCCTTCAACGTCCAGTCGCTTAAAATCTTCGGGCCGTTTGTGGCCTGGACCGCACCGGTTTCCACGTCGAGGGACTCGACCTGATCGACCGGCTGAGACCTTTCTTTGGCTCGAGAGGAAACCGACCCCGCATGCGCCTTCTCTGCCGCACGAAGTTCGTGGACGGGTCGCCCTGCGGCCCCTTCTGTGTTCGGCGTGGATTTCACCGTTTCTTGTGTCGCGCTGGCGGGCGGAACTCCGGGCTGGGATGTTCTGGGCTCGAGGTAGAGTTTTTGCCAGGCGACCAAGATCACAAAGCTCAGACTCAGGGCAATTAAAGTGCGGCGATCCATTCAGGATATCTCCCTCTGGGTGTCGGGCGGCAGCGGATCCCACCCGCCCTTCGAAAGGGGATTACACCGAACCAGCCGCCAGAGGGTCATCCAGACGCCGCGAACAAGGCCGTGCCGCCGAAGCGCCGCTTCACAATAACGACCACACGTGGGTTCGAACCGACACCCCGATGCCGGGCCTGCCCCCACAATGGCTAACGTGTGAAAGAGGGGCGACAGGAACCGGAAATAGACAAGCTGGAATACGTCAGCGTAATGTTTTCTCACCGCTCTTCATCCACCAGTCCGTCCTGAGGGCCTCACGAAGTAGCACCGGAAACGGGTGCCGAAGGTCCCGCGCGGCCGGAATCACAACATTATAATCGAAACTTCCAAGAACCGCACCGAGTTCCCGAAACACCTCGCGAATGACACGTCGGACTCGATTCCGATCGACCGCGCGGCTGCGCCCCTTGAGAGTAATTCCGATTCGAAAGTGCCCCTGCTCATTCGGGACGCGAAAGAGCGTACACGCCCCCAGCCGATAAACCCCCGCCTGTCCGAAGAACCGGACAAACTCCCAGCGATGACACAGCCGATAACCCCTTCCCAGGGGGCTGGACGGCGCTTGCAATGGGCGTCTTCCCGGAACCAGGCGGATTACTTGCCCGCTACGGTAGGAGAGAGACGCTTCCGCCCTCTCGAACGACGTCGAGCAAGGACCTTCTTGCCGCCCGCGGTCTTCATGCGCGCGCGAAACCCATGGCGACGCCTTCTCTTGGTACGGCTCGGTTGATAGGTGCGCTTCATAATTTTGTAGGATACCCGCGTCCGAATTACAGAAGGCCCGATCCGTTGTCAAGGTTGGGTGTGCATGCTAATCGACGCATTCTTCACTCTATGCGGACAACTCTAAGCCCCGATTCTTCGCAGTGGCCCGAAGTTTGGCAGTCGGCCTACAGAATTCTCGGACATTCCATAGTCGAAAACCAGCTCCGCGCCTGGATTCAGCCCCTCAATTTCGTCGGAACCGAGGCCGCAGAGGGGGGCTGGGTGCGGGTCCGGTTCTGCGCCCCAAACGATTTTTCCGCGCGGTGGGTGCGCGACCGGTACCTCCGTGCGATGGAAGAGGCGTTTTCAACCGTAACTGGCTCCCGGTGCGAGATCGTCCTTGAAGCGAGAGATCCTTCCCCACAACCCCCCGAAAGGCTGGGGTCAGATAGTGCGGACCGTGCCGAGAGCCCCTTGGGTCGTGGCGTTCCGTCATCGGACAGGGGGGCCGCCGAGTCCGTGCCTGGCGCGGGCCTGGTCATTCAAACCGGGTTTCGCCTCCCCAAAGCCACTGATTGCCCCCTCGACGTCCGCTATAATTTCGAAAATTTCGTAGTGGGCGCAAGCAACCAGTTCGCACATGCTTCCGCAGTTGCCGTCGCCGAGCAGCCTGCGCGCCAGTACAACCCTTTGTTCCTCTACAGCCCGCCGGGCCTCGGAAAGACGCACCTGCTTCACGCGATCGGCAACCATGTCCTCACCAAGAACCCAAAATCCAGGGTCGCTTACCTATCGGCTGAGCGCTTCGTCAACGAATTGATCGAGTCCATCCAGCACAATAGAATGCCGCAGTTTCGAACGAAGTACCGCGACAGCTTTGACCTGATTCTCATCGACGACATCCAGTTCATCGCGGGGAAGCCAAGAACGGAGGAAGAGTTTTTTCATACGTTCAACGCACTCCACAGCTCGAAACGCCAAATCGTTGTAACGAGCGACCGCCCGCCAAAGGAGATCGAAGGTCTCGAGGAGCGAGTCCGGACCCGCTTCGAATGGGGCCTTGTAGCCGACATTCATCCCCCTGAGATCGAGACGCGAATCGCAATTTTAAAAGCGAAGGCGGAGAGAGAGGATATCTATCTCCCTGACGATATCGCGACCTTTCTTGCCACGCACGTCAAGTCGAACGTAAGGGAGCTCGAGGGAGTTCTTATCCGACTGCAGGCGCAGGCGTCACTCACGGGCGCCGAGATCTCGCTCGAGATGGCCAAGCAAGAACTCAAGATGGCCGTACCGGAGGAAGGTTCCCACCTGACTGTCGAGTCGGTCCTGGCCGCAGTAGCGAAGCACTTTCGATTGAAGCTGCAAGACTTGCGTTCCAGTAGCCGCGCCCGGGCCGTTGCCCTTCCAAGGCAGATCGCGATGTTCCTCATCCGAAAATACACGGACCTCGGATTCGCAGACATCGGACCTTACTTCGGAGGGAAGGACCATAGCACCGTCCTTTACGCCTGCCAGAAAATTGAAAAGGCACTTGAAACCGATCACCAGATTCGTGACCAGGTCGAGTCGATCCAAAACCTGCTCTAAACAGCAAACCTGTCGGATAAGCCAGAAACGGGGATAATGCCCTGTTTTCCATAGTGGATAACGTGAGACATCAAAATCCATCCGCTCGTTATCCCAAAGGTTATCCCAAAAGATCTCAACAGGGGAACTCATGCCAAGCGTTCGAAATTCCCAGTGAATGGTGCTTATCCACAAATAGGAATGGCCGTCCTCAGATATGCAGTCGGACCGGAGAAGGAGTTTCCACAATAGAATTGTGGATAACCCTCCACTTTCGTAAGAATCGCGCCAGTGCGTTAGGCGAAAAAGCGGAGTCCGCCGCTAGGTCTCCAGGAGTTATCCACAGAAAGAATGTTGAAAACTTGTGGGTAACATGGTCACTTCGCGCTTCGTGGGGATTATCCACTTTTTCGACAAGATACCCACGCGAGTTTTCCACGGGGTTATCCACAGGAGTTTCCCAGTGAAATCCAGCGGCTCCCCCACTTATCCACTTATCAACAGCCTCTACTACTACGACTACAAATAAGGAAGAAGAATAGATGCGCCGTTTTTCTGATTGTTTTCTATTTTAGGGACAATACGAAAAGAAAAACAAAACAAAAAATGTATCCTATTTTATGCCCCGTCAGCGCGGGGATTTTCGGCTTGTTACCCCATTGACAGTACAACTTGCTTTTTGCTAAAATAGAAGCAGAAACCTAACGGGCTATGCTATACCATAGCACATTAAAAAATGTCAGAA
>CAYJTX010000197.1:0-6844 GCA_964372615.1 uncultured Bacteriovoracaceae bacterium
CGCCCGAGGCGCCGCCGTAGTAGCCGCCCGAAGCGCCGCCGTAGTAGCCGCCCGAGGCGCCGCCGTAGTAGCCGCCACTCGGCCAGTTCGCGAATGCCGGCAGAACGAAGCCGGCAGCCATCAAAGAAAGGGTCATCACCAGCCAACGCGCACATCTCATGTGTCAGTCCTCTCGTCCCAGGTGAGGTGTCATACAAGACACATGCCTGGTTAAATAATTGTAATTACTAGTATGTTCAAAAAATACCTGTCTAGGCTCTGGGTACCTGTCGATCGCCCCCTTGTGGAGCGCTCTCGTCAGGTGTATAAATTAATAGTATTAAATAATATTAATTATGAGGAAAACATGGTGTTGGTGAGCCGAATCATCTGGCTGGGAGGAGCGCTCTGGATCGCGGGATGCGCGGGACCCACGACACCGCTTGGACCTCTGTCGGACTGGGGCACATCCATCGAAGGGGATGGGGTGGCTGGGCGGGTATCCTGGAGTGCGGGCTGGAACGTCGGCGAGGAGGAAGTTCCCTCCCGGCTTTCGAGGGCCAGCGTCCGATTCGAACCGCCGAGACAGGTCTTGCACGGGGCGCGGAATCTCCGCGTGAGGATCGAGGACCCTTCCGGCATTCGGGACGACTTCCGGCTGCGAGTCAGGTTCAACGGAATCGACATCACTCGGGCCTTCATCCGTCGCTCGGAAGTTTCGATCAGCGTCGACGGCCGCGAGGTCACCTACGACTTCGAGGGACTCCGGCTCCAGGCGGGCAGCCGCAGCGACATCGAGATTCTCTACGGAACCGAGTCCGTCCTCCTCGCCCGGGCGCGCCTGGAGCCCCCGCGGTGCCTAGCCCACGGGCCAGGGGCGATCCTGAACACGGACGCGTTCCGGCCGCCGAAAGGGATACTGGAGGCGGCCGATCGACTGGCGCGCATCCGTGGCTTCAACCCGGCATTTCTCGCGGCGGTGATCGCGCAGGAGTCGAGCTTCGACCCGTCGAAGGTGAGCTGGGCGCGCGCCATCGGTCTCACGCAGATCACGCCGCAGGCCGAGGTCGAGATCGCGGAGGTGTTCAAGGACTGGCCGAGGTACCCGGGGCTGAATGACCTTCCGGCGTTCTGGGTGCGGGCGCTCGTGGGTGCCGGCCAGGCTCACTCGGGAAACGAATGGCGACTGGATGCCGAGCGTTCGATCGTCGGTGGGCTCGTTTACCTGCGCTACCTTCGTTCCCGTTCGCTGTCAGAGGATCTCGACGAGGACGAACGGACGCGCGTCCTGCTGGCAAGCTACCACTCCGGGCCCACGCGGGTAGCGGAGGTTCGGCGAAGAGTGGGCGAGCGATGGCTCGAGGAGCCCGAGCTTCGCGCGGCTCGCACGTACGTGTTCCGGGTCTTGAGCTACTGCGACCAGTTCGGTGCCAGTTCAGGGAAGGAGTACCCCCATGAAAATCCGACCACGTGAGCTAGAGGCGGTGGCCCTCGCATACCTGCTCGTCGCGCTGGCCATGCCCGCGCAGGTCGTTTTCGCGCATGGCTATCCTCTTTCGGAGTGGGCAGCCGCGCTTTCGAAGCTCGCGCCGCTGAACTGGGCGGTAGAAGCACTTTGCCTGGCGACCGCGGCGGCTGCCTGGTGCGCGTCGGGTTGGACGTGGGCGCTCGTTCCGGCCGCGATCGCGACTGTCGTCATCAACAACGCGGCGGTGGCGGCGGCGGCGACTGAGTTTTCTCTCGTCCCGGGTTGGATGTCCTGGATTGGGGCCCTTCTCTTCCCCGTTCTCTCGGTCCCGCTCCTTACTCGCCGGGCCAGGGAGGCCCTGCTGAGCTCCCGGCGTCGCTGGTGGCAGACTCCCATCCGGTCCAAGCTCTCGCTTCCGATCCGGCTCAAGGTGATGCCGACGCTCGACCGGGTGAGGTTTCGCGGGCCGAGGGAATGCCGCGAGATCCTGACCCGGACCTTCGACGTTTCGGAACGGGGCGCGTTTATCCCTCTCCTGCCTGATCCCGCCCGGGGGGGTGAGAGGCTTCTGGTTGGCACGCAGTGCTACATCTCGCTCGCCCTCGAGGGGATGGACTATCTGCAGTGCCGGGCCGAGGTCGTGAGGCTTGCCGCCTCGGCGATCGGTCGGTATCCGGGCGGGGTGGGCGTTCGATTTCTCGGGCTGAGCTGGGCCGAGCAGAGGAAGTGGAACATCTTCCTCCGGGGGCTCGTCTCGGGAGCGCACCTTGTTCCCTCCTCAGGACTTTCGAAGTAATCTCCTTCCAGGGGGAATCACCTGGATGATTGCTGATCGCGGACGGGTGTGGGGCTCGGGGAAAGTTCTGGCGATTTCATTTCTGGTCGCGGCACTGAGCGGCCTGGATGCCCGCGCGGATGGACCCCCCGTGGAAGGCGAGTGGGTGAGGTGTTTTCTCAAAACCGATGCGGGTTTGCTCGTCGTCAGGCGCGCCTGGACGCGGCGCCTGGACCTGCCGGGGGGCCGGATTCTCGCGGGCGAAACGGCCGAGAAAGCCGTTGAGCGCGGGACTCTCGCGGAGACGGGGGTCGCCGTTGTCGCAGGTCCGGTCCTGGATCGCAGGGCGGGAACGGCGATCTTGCGATGCACTCCGAGCCTGGGACCGATCACGCTCCTTCCGGGTTGGTCCGAGAAATGGGCCGGCCGCATCGGCTACCGGATGCCGGTGCCTCTTCCGGCCAGAGACCAGGTCGAAGAGGCGGGGATCGTGGATCTTTATGATGCGGGCAAGGGCGCGCCGAAGCTCTGGAGCTCTCCATCGAGGCACGAACTTCTGGTGAGGCTGGCCGCCGAGGAAACAGCGCCCGTGGGCTATTCGGTCGTCCTTTCAGTCGAGGAAAGGGCTTCGGAGCTGGAGCGAGGCGAGATCGGCGTCATTCGTCGCTTTCAGGCCTGGGGATCGAGTCAGACGGTGCTGCACGTGTTCCGGTTCTTTTCTCTTCTGGGGGAAGAGGCGTTCTATTACCTCTGGATCCCACTCCTGTTTCTCGGAGGGTTCAAGCGGTCCCGCTTCAAGGAGTCCTGGACTCTGGGCGCGCGTCTCACCCTCCTCCTGTGCGTGACCGCCCTGGTGAACGGACTGCTGAAAAAGGCGCTTCTCTGTTCCAGGCCGCTGGACTGGGTTCCCTCCGTGCAGTGGGCATCGGCTGACGGCTACGGCTTTCCGAGCGGGCACACCCAGCTTGCCACCGCTTTTTTCGGCTACCTCGCCTGGGCGCTGCCGCTGCCTTCGGTCGGCTGGCGCCTGGCCGTCGTCGCGCCCGCGATCCTGACCGGCATCGCCCGGATCTATCTGGGCGTGCACTTCCCGCATGACGTTCTAGGGGGATGGTTCATCAGCGGGCTCCTCGTGGCGGGCTTCGTGTTTCTGGAAAGGAAGGGTGCCCTGGCCGCAGCTCTTCGAACGAACGTCAGATCCTGGGGCGGTCTCGGGCTGGTCTCAGTCGTCTCGTTCGCGCTGCGTCCTCACCCGGACACGCTGGCCGCGCTCGCAGTCTGGATCGGAGTCCTGGCCGGGATACAGGGTGGAAAGGCGGCTCGCGCAGCGCTCAAGGCGCCCGCGAACCCGGCTGAGTGGCTCATGAGGGGAGCCCTCGGCGCAGGAGGGATTTTCTTTATCGTCTTTTTCTTTTCGCGCCTGGCGCCCTCAGAAAGGTCGACCGGCGTGATGGCGTTTCACCGCTTCGTCGAATACGCGGCAGTGGGTCTCTGGCTAAGCTGGGGGAGCTTCTGGGCCTGGCTGCGCGCCTTTGGCGGAGGAGGCGGCCGGAGGAACAAGGGGCGCGCCTCGGCTGTCGCGGACTGAGGCCGCGGCTCCTCCCGGCCACGGTCCCACCGGCTTGTAGTCGCCCGCGAGCCAGCGCTCGACATCGTTGCAGTACCACCGGGAGAAGCGGCGGTCGGACGGACCCCCGACAAGGTTCGTATGCAATCCGTTCTCCGCAAGTTCGGCGACCATTCTGAACGACGGAACGAAGCTCGTGAGACGGCCCGCGCTCCGGTAAATCTGGCCCTGGTGCACGGTCGATCGGCCTCCTCGGATCTCGATCGGGCCCCGGTCGAAGCCCAGCCACCTGGGCAGCTTGCCGCCGAAGACCAGGTGCGAGAGCGGGAGCTTCTGCCGATTCCCCCAGCGCTCGGGCGCGGACCGGAGCGATCTCTCGGCCACGCGGCGGTAGATGGCGTCTCGTGACTCTCCGCCGAACCACTCCGATCGCTCCGACAGAAGAACTCGAGCGAAAAACAGGTAGAAATCGACGAAAATTCCCGTTTCCCCGAGCAGGTGCCGGACGACCGGCTCACCGAACCCCCGTCCGAAGACCTCCGCCTGAAGTTCGCGGTAGAAATCCTCGAACGCGCTCGCGCCTCGCGAGTCGGGGTCGTAGCTGTAATTCCACGCGCCGAGCAGACGCCCGGCTTCCGTGTCGGGCAGGAGCGGTTTCAGAACAGCCAGGAATTTCTCGGCCTGCGTCGAGTGCACGTCAAAGTGCATCTTCATGCAGTCGGCGGCCGTCAGCCGCGGATTCGCGGCAAGCAGCGCGCGGATGCGCTCGGCGCGGTCCGGTCCCATCGGGAGCGTGATGGGCGCTTCTTTCCCGTATCGATTCAAATCGTCGTTGGCGGTGACGAAGTAGCCTTCGGCCGGATTCAGCGCGCGGGGAAGGTCGACCGAGGCGACGAAACCCTGCCAGTCGTTTTCCGGCTTCCAGCCGGGGAGGGGGACGACCCCTTTCCAACCCGGCTTGCGCTTGGGCATGAGACCCGACATCTGGTAGCCGATGCTTCCCTGGCGGTCGGCGAAAACCCAGTTGAAGGAGACCTCGACCTCTCCCATGATCCGGCGGCCGTCCTCGACCGTCCGGGCCTCCCACATGGAGGCCATGGCCTCGACCGAGCGGGCCCCGCTCCGGGCGCCCGACCAGCGGGTGGCGAGGTAGTGCCCCTCGACGCCGGGATCGCCGTCGAGCGTGCCGTGCTCGTTCTCGTGGAAGACCACCTCGACCGGCGGTCCCTTTTTCCGGCGAATGGTTTCAACGCGTTTCCGGAACGGCTGCCAGCTCTCGCGGCCCGTGGCGTCGAGGCGCAGGAACTTGCCCTCGCGGCAGCGTTCGACCCAGGAGTCGACCGCGTCCATGAACGTGTAGGTCGCGCCCCAGGCGAGCTCGCGATTTCTCCCGATGAGGATCGCCGGAAGCCCCGGCATCGTCGCGCCCGCCCCGTAAGAGGAGCCGGCCTCAAGGACCGCCTCGTACCAGACGTTGGGGAGACGATTGGCCTCGAGATGGGGGTCGTTCGCGAGAATCGGGAGTCCGCTCGCCGTGCGGCTGCCCGACGCGACCCAGTTATTGGAGGCCATCAGGCGGGGCGCGGCCGAGCCCCACTTGAGCCCGTCCGGCACGATGCGCTCGCCGAGGCGGACCTGCTTGAGAAGCTCGACGTCCAGGCCTTCGAGCAAGCCTGGTAGAAGCTCCTCGAGCTTCGCCTTCGAGACGCCGGCCTGAACCATCTCCACCACCAGGCGTTCCATCTCGGACTGCGACTGCGCGAGCGTCAGGTAGCCGACCATCCGGCTGATCAGGATGCAGTGGCCGGGCGTCCAGGGCTCCGGTCGGTAGCCGAGAAGCTTAAGCTCCCACGGCGCCCCCTTCCGGGAGAAGACCTCGTTGACGCCCTGACAGTAGGCCTCGCAGTACTCCCGCGTGCGTGCCGAGAGGTTCGCGGCTTCGTCGGCGGTTCCGGCGCTCCAGTTCATCTTTCGAAAGAAGCGATCGATCGCGACCGTGGCATCGCCCGGATCGAGGCACTCGGCGGCCCTGCCCAGGCCGAGTATCCGCATCAGAAGCATCTGCAGTCCGCGGTCGGTGGCGTGGGCGCGGCCCAGCCCTCGCATCGCATCGGAGGGGGACAGGGCCTCGATCCGGACTACGCCGTTTTCGTCGCGCTGGAGCTCGGTCTGGGGGTTTTGCATGGTCCTAGACAACCACGGTCACCCCCTAGCGGGGTATGGAAAAGGGGGCGGCGGCCTGGAGATCAGGCGCAGGCCCTCCGGGAACCTTGGAGTCGGGCCTGCGCCTGATCTCCAGGCCGCCGCCCCCTTTTCCATACCCCGCTAGCGCGCCGCGCTTCCGGTCGCCCGAACGCTGTCGGCATTGCCCCCGACGCACAGTATACCCTATCCGAGGAGCGCCTGCCTCCAGGCGGCTTCCTCGAAGCCGACCAGGCCGACGGAGTCCGACACGAGGAAAGGGCGCTTGATGAGCTTCCCTTCGCCGGCCAGCAGCG
Organism: uncultured Bacteriovoracaceae bacterium; assembly: GCA_964372615.1. Lineage (GTDB taxonomy): Bacteria > Bdellovibrionota > UBA1018 > UBA1018 > UBA1018 > CAYJTX01. The sequence continues at coordinate 6,288 of CAYJTX010000197.1, forward strand.
CGAGAGCCTCGCTTTCCGAAAGCTGGGGCAGCTTCTTGGCGAGCCCGAGCTTGCGATAGACCTCGCCTGAGGTGTTGAAGAGGCGACGCACGTTCCCGTCCACGAAGGGCAGCATGCGTTTGAGATCGGCGCGCGAAGGCGGGCGCTCGACGATGGGGACTTTCTCGTAGGTGATCCTGTTGCGGTCCAGGAACTGGAGCGCCTTCCGGCAGCTGGAGCATTTCGAGTACTCGAAGATTCGGAGTTTTCTCATGGCTCCAGGCAATCACGGATTCCGAGGTAGGTCACGGGCGACGTATTCCGCCTGTCACACAGGGGGCCTGCCTGAGGAGCGACTCGAGGTTGATTCGAAGCGGATTGTAGCTTCCCAGCGGCTCGTCCACGCCGAGCGCGATCGGCCCCTCTTCACGTCGGAAGGTTCCAAAAAGGTGGTCCCAGAAGATGAACACGCCAGCGAGATTCCTGTCCCGGTAAGCCGCGTCCCTTCCGTGATGGACCCGGTGCACGCGGGGGCTGTTGAGGATCCACTCGGTCCACCGAGGGAACGAGACGTAATG
>CAYJTX010000198.1:0-6837 GCA_964372615.1 uncultured Bacteriovoracaceae bacterium
GATCGGACCGACTTACCCCGCTCGCTTCGCGCGGTCGCTCGCGCCGCTGCCTGAGGCACGGGAGACGATGTAGCGTGTGCTCAATGGCCCGGCCGGTACCGCCGTGAACTCCTCGAGTCGAAACTCTCGGGAACCCCCGCCGTAGAGAATCCGGTAGCAGGGTACGGCCAGGAACGACTGGCGGGCCACGCGCGTGTTGAACGTGGAGACGCCGGCTGCCCGGTCCTGCATCTGGAACGGTATTTCGACCGCCGTGCAGCTCATGTTCAAGGCCCGATAAAGAATTTCCTGCAGGATGCTAGGCCCTCTCGAAACGAGGGTCGCGGGTAGGACGCGCTCGAAGACCTCGCGACGATAGGCGCGATAGCCGCTCGTCCAGTCGCGGACGCGGCTCGCGTGCACGCGTCGTTGCAGGAAGAGGCGGACGTAGAGGTTCGAGAAGAAAGTGATCAGGCGGCGAGGGAAGGGGCGGCGATCGACCGCTCCGCGCGCGAGCCGGGATGCGACCACGATGTCGGCGCGCGCGAGGCCTTCGAAGAGAGCCGGCAGGCAGGAGGGAGGATGCGAGAAGTCGCTGTCCATCTCGACGATCGCGTCGGCTCCGAGTTTCAGCGCGAAGTCAAAGCCGACGATCCCCGCCGTGCCCCGCCCGCGGTCATCAACTCGATCGAGCACCGAGAGGCCGGGGATACGGCTCGCCTGCGCTTCGGCGAGCTTCGCGGTCCCGTCGGGGGAGTGGTCATCGACCACGACGATGCGCAGGTCGGGGATGCCTTGGGCGTGGATCGCGTCCAGGAGCCTGACGATGTTCGCCGACTCGTTATACGTGGGAACGACGACGAATCTTTTCACCCTGGACCTGGGCTCCTATCTCCGGGCAGAGCTCCCGGACAGCTTTGAAAACGGCGTCGACCGTGATGCTCTCGGCGCACCACTGCGCGGGCTGCTTGCAGTGGCTGAGATAGCAGGGCGCGCACGGGGCCTTTCCCACGATGGCACGCCCGATTCCGTAAAGGTCGATCTCGGCGGGGCAGGTGGACGTGAAGAGCACGACGGTCCGCACGCCCTGCGCGAGGGCCAGGTGCATGGCGAGCGTGTCGCCGGTGACGAGGGCGGCGCAACGGCCGACGATCGCCGCGAACTCCCGCAGGGCGAAGTTCTCGCCGGGCCGGCCAAAGGGGATCTTTTCCCGTCGGAGGGCTCGCCCGATCGAATCCAGGAGGTCCTTCTCGTCGGGGCCTCCGAGCAGCAGCGGAATCGCGCCCAGCTCGCGGTGAAGGCGCGTCGCGAGCTCGAGCTGACGCTCGGGCAGCCACTTTTTGGTGGCGAACACCCGGCCCGCCCCCGGGTTCATTCCAATAAAAGGGCCCGAGGACTGGGGGAAATGGCTCGCGAACCACTCGTCAGCGGCCCGGCGGTCGGCGTCGAGCAGCCTGAGCTGGTAGGGCGGGCGCGCCTCGTGGACAGGCAGGTCGGCCATCTCGTGGATGATCTGCTGGTAGGTCTTCTTGTTGCGCCGGAACTTCAAGTCGTCGTCGACGCCGAGCTCGAGCGAATACTCGCTGCCAGGATTGAGCGCGTCGAGCGCGCCCCGCTCGTTGATGCCGAAGCCCTTCTTCTGGGTCGCTCGCGCAAGGGAGGCAAGCTGGGGAGCCGGAGTGTCCTTGTCGAAGCAGATCATTAGATTGAATTTCTCGGCGAGCACCCGGGACGCGATCGCGGCGTCGGTCGTCCAGACTCGGTCGACCTGTGGAAGAGTCTCGAGCAGGGGGACGCAGTCCGGCTGCGTCACCCAGGTGATCTGAGAGCGCGGGAAGCACGCCTTGAGCGTCGGCAGTACCGTGGTCGTACGTAGGAGATCGCCCAGGGCGCCGAGCTTGATGATCAGAATCCGCTCGGCGATCGGGTCGTGGTGAGGGCACCCGTCGCAAGCCCGCTTATACTGACAGGGCAAACGGCCGCGATAGTGCCTGCAATCTTTGTGGACCATGTCCCTTTTCTGATCGGAAGAAACGCGCTCCTCTTTTACTTTACCCCCTGTACAGGAACGAGAGCTGCAGTATCCTGTGAGGGTCACGATGGAATCGCGCGACTCCTCTTCTGCTGCCGCATTGCGGCGGGACCGCTCGGCGTGGGCTCTCTTCGGGGGCGTCACGCTTTTGGCGTTTATCTTCACCCAGGGCCTTCCGCTCTGGGACGACGACTTCACGAGCTGGTTCTGGAAGATCAAGGATCGGTCCATCCCAGGCCTGCTCTGGGACTGGATCTCGCCCGTTTCCTCTCAGCCGCAGTACTGGGGCTTCAACGAGCGCGCCCTCCAGGCGCTGGCCTACAAGGTGGGCCACCTCGTCAGCGGCTACGAGGGCTGGAGCTACTTCCTCTACAAGTCACTCATCTATGGAGCGTTCGCCGTTGCGATGTACGCCTGGTGTCTTCGCGCGACGGAGGGAGTGGTGCGCGGGCGCCTGATCGCGACGGCCGTGGCCGTGTTCGTTGTTCTGGCTCCAGGGCCGATGGCCGCGCACGTGCTTCACTCCGATTTCGCGACCACGGCGGAGCTGCTCTTTCTTGTCCTGATGTACCTCCTCTGGGACGCAGTGGAGCGGGTTCCGACCGACTGGAAGGGCTGGCCGAGCCTCAAGAACCCGGTCGAGCGGCGGCTCGTGCTGCGGTGGCTTGCGCTTTCGATCGCCGTTTACCTCTCGTACGAGTCGAAGGCCGATCTGAAGATGATTCCGGGCATCATCGCGCTCTACCTCGTCTGCCTTCCGGAGCGGAGGAGGCAGTGGCGGTGGTTTCTGGCTCCGATCGCCCTCATGTTGCTCCTTGCGGTTCCCTGGGGGCCCGGCCTTTTCAAGAAGCTTCCGGCTTTCGTGCCCGGCGCGCCTCCGAGCGAAGTCGAGTGGATGTGGCAGCCGCTGAGCGTGAAACGGCTGATCTCCTTTCTCTGGTCGAGCGAGGCGTGGAGCCTCCGGGAAGTGGCTACGCGCCCCACGCTGTCGCTGGCGGCGGTGCTCGGGCCGTTCCTGCTGGCTCCGCTCGTGGCGTTCCTGCTCTGGAGGGCCGAGGCGCTCGACAAGGTGCCCTGGACCCGAGTGACGACTCGCGTGGATCGCGTGCGCGTTTTCGCGCTGGTCTGGTTCGGGGTCGTTCTGGTGGGAGTCAGCGCGCTTCCGGAGCTCAACTACATATTCCGGGTGCGGTACGGGATCATTCCGATCATTCCGGCGGCGATTCTGGTGGCGTGGGCGCTCGGGCTCGTCGCCTCGTCGCTGGCGCCCGAAGCGCCCAGGAAACTACCCGCCTGGCTCGGCTGGGTCGCGGTAGCGCTCTTCGTGACGCAGACGGCGCAGACCTTCAACCGAAGCGTTGTTTATCGCCGCGAGATGGGTCAGATGATGCTTCTGACGGAGGAGGGCTACAGCTACCTCAACGAGAAGCACCCCAACGGCAGCCTCAGGCTCGTCAATTTCCGCTCCTACGACTACCGGCCCGACGCGAACGCGGTCATTCACCAGCGCGGGACTCTCGAGCGCTTCGAGGACCTCGAGAAGGAGCCGCCCGCGCCGGGTGGCCTGTTCACGATCAGCTGGACGGCGAGTCTTTGGGAGCAGGTGGATCTCGTGAAGTACGTCGGGGGCTGCCTGGAGCGGAATCTCTTCGACTGGTTGATCCCCTGCCCGCCGGCGTCGGGTGTTTACCTTTACCGACACATCGGAAGGAATCCCCTTTATTTCGAAGGCGAGAAGTACCGGCTGGCCGGCGACAACGAGAAGGCCATGGAGGCCCACGGCCGTTTTCTGGCCATGCATCCCTTGAGCTTCGCCGGGAATTTCGTCTATGGACTGGAGGCGTTTTCTCTTCGCCGGTGGGTCGAGGCGGAAAGGGCCTGGGGATACCTGAGCGTCTACTTCCCCGAGCATCTGGGCATCGCCTACAACCACGGGCTCGCGCTCAAGGAGCTGGGCCGATTTAAGGAAGCCCTGGAGCGCCTCGAGGTCGTGCTCCGGAAGGAGCCGAACAACTTCAGCGCGATGTACAACGCCTTTCTGGTTCACCGCGCGGCGGGCGACCGGACGCGGGCGGACATTTCCTACGCGCGCCTGAAGGGGCTTTTTCCGAATCACCCGGACGTCAAGGCGATCCAGCGATAGCTGCGCGCACTTCGGCCCAGGTGTCGCAGGGACGGAGGCGGGCGTCGCCGCGGCAGGCCTCGAGCGTGGCCGTCGGAGTATAGTGGCGGCGCTTGAGCACGAGGCGCAGCCTCGAGGCGAGGGCGCCCGCGCGCGCGAGGGCGAGGGGAAGCGCGAGATCGAGGCTCAGGCAATCGCCGACGACGGCGTCGGGCTTCTCCGAGAGCAGGACTTCGCGATATCTCGGGCGGTCGACGTCGATCTTCATGGGCCCAAGCTCGAGGGACGCGGGCTCGTCGCCGAGCTCGAACTTGCGCGCTCCTCCCAGAAATCCGAAGCGCGCTCCTTCCGGAATGCCGCACTTTTCGAAAAACAAGCGGAGCTTTGAAGGATCGGAGTTCGAGACGACCCGCACCCCCTGGCCCTCAGCGAGCCACGCCTTCACGCAGGCGACAGCCTCGGGGTCGGGTTCGGCGCCGCCCGCGGCCTGGAGCTCCTCGCTCATGCCCTGGAAGGCGAGCTGGCCGAGCGCACCGTAGCTCGCCACTCCCCGGGCTCGCAGCCGGTCGCGCGCCGTCGCCATGGGGGGGTGGCCCTGGTCCGCGAGGCGGTCGAAGACGTCCGCCGTTCCAAGGCCGAGGATGAAAGGGTCTTCAATTCCGAAGGCGGACAAGCGCCCGTTGAAACGCCAGCCATAATCGAAGCGATTCTCCCGAAGCAGCGCCTCGGCGAGGTCTGTCTCCCGGCGTACGTCGGCCGGCGCCATACCCGCCAGGTCCGCGAGCCTCTCGCGGAAGATCTCGCGGCAGCGGGCGCCCTCGCGCGTGGGATCGGTAAAGACGCCATCGAAATCCATCAAGATCTTCATTTTGCCAGTTCTCCGGTCAAGGCCTTCCGGGCCCGGGTTTCGCTGCGATACAACAACGCCACGGCCCCGAAAATCAAGAGCAACGACATCCAGTCTTCCGTTCCCGGGAGCTCGCCCCCGAAGGCGGCCCAGGTGACGAGGGTCGCGGTCGTGCCGGCGACGAGCGAGGTCAGGCGATTGGCCAGGCCCGCGAAGGTGGCGGTGTGGCCGCGAAGCATGAAAATGAACACGGAGAAGAACGCGACCGCCCCGAAAGGCAGGCCCCCCACCGCCGCCTGTAGCCAGCGGGAGTGCGGGCGGTCGACTGCAAGGGCGAAGTTTTCGAGAAAGGCCGTCGGCGTTGCGGCTGTCATCGAGGGGTCTGCGGACAGGTAAAGGGTCACGGCGGCGATCGCCATGGTAGCCGTTGCGGCGAGCTGCTCGGCGGCGAAGTAGGCGCGGTTGTCGACGCGCGCGGCCCCTCCTCCCGCGTTCTTGAAGTAGTTCATGATGTAGAGGCGCACGAAGTAAGCGGTGAGGTAGCTCCCGAGGATCACGAGCCCATCGGTCGAAGCCAGAACCTCGAAGTGGCGGCCTGCGGCGCTCGTCTCCTCGGTCGCGAGCCGGAGCCCCGCCTTGAGCGCAAGCGCTGCCAGGGCGAGGCCGACCGCTGCGTTCTCTTCCCAGACCACGCGCTTCTTGAGGATGCCTTGCCAGATGAGGATCTGGTCCACCGCACGGCTGACGACCAGCACGCCCGCGCGCATGATGACCATCGCGACCATGATGGAGAAGGGAAGGGTGAACAGCAGCGTGGTCGTGGGGATGATGACGGCCGTGCAGATTCCAGCCACTCCGATCACCGCCAGCTCGCCGGGGATTTCCCGCCAGCGGACCCGAGCGAGCCAGCGCGCCCCCAGGACGACGCCCACGCAGAGCAGGCTAGACGAGGACGTCGAGTAGAGCAGGTACTCGACGTCCGACATCCCGATGAAGCCCTGCGAGGCCTTTCCCGTGAACCATTTCACGGAGATTCCCGTCAGGACGTAAAAGAAGAAATAGCCTCCGCAAAGACGAAGCAGGTGGGCCATGGATCCGGCCGAGCCTCTCGTGCATGCCGGAAATGGTCGAGCAAAATCAGGCCGCGGGGGCCCGTCTCCGCCCCCCGGCGGGCGGCCCTCGCACCGTCCTGCCGGAGCTGGAACGCCGGCCTCGAGCTCCTGGATCGGTCTCAGAGGGCGAACGAGAGTTCCAACAAGGCGTAAGGCCGCTTGTAGTTCTGGTTCGGTATCTCCCCCGTGGAGGAGTCGAGGAGGCCCTGGAATCCGGATGAGAGGTTCACGTAATACTGCAGGGTAAGGGAGAGGGTCAGGGGATCCACGAGAAACGGCACCGAGAGGTTGAAGGCAGGGAGAATCAGGACGTCCGTCCTCGGGGTGAGCTCGGGGGGAGGGCTCGTGAGGCCCGAGGGTAGCAGGACCGGTGGAAGCGCCTCCTCGTCATAGGTGTTGAAGGTGGCCGAAAGGCCAGGCGAGGCGGACACGGCGCCCAGGATTTTGAAGCGGTACGAGAAGCCGGTGGAAAAAGTCCAGTAGCTGGAGGCGATCGATCCGGCGATGACGGTTACAGGGGGGGCCTCGATGATCGCCTTCTCGCCCAGCGTTCTTGAAAGGGAGACGTCGAGGGTTCTGCCGGACTGTTCGGAGTACTCGCTGAGGGAGACGCGCGCCCCGATCGTCGTGCTTCGGGATCCGAAAAATGTCCGCGAAAAGTCGCTCGAGGCATCCAATGAGACCTCGGGGGACTCGTAATAGGATAGGGTGGGCGACAGGGTGAGGCTCCTCGAGGACGTGACGG
>CAYJTX010000199.1:0-6783 GCA_964372615.1 uncultured Bacteriovoracaceae bacterium
GGTCCCGCTCGAGCTCGATTTGGGCACGGCAGGAGTCCTGGCAAGCGGTTTGGAGGTCGGCGAGACGAAGGGTGCGGTCGAAAAAGCCGGAGTCCTCTGGGCTCACGTCATCCGTATTGAAGCGACGCACGCACTCCGCACGACATTCACGCAGTGCCTGCTCCCGCGACGGAATCGAACCCACGCGCGAAATGACCTGAGGCGCGATCTGGTTGGACCCGTCCATGCAGGCCCTCTGTTCCGAGGCCGATCCGTAGTTCCGGGCACACTCTTCCTGCGTGCAGGACGCCAAACCTGAAATCGCGATCAACCCAAAGGCCACCGACAAAAGACGCCGAATCACCATGACCAAGAATCCTCCAGACCCTTTGCGTAAAATAATGCATCAAGTCATAGCGCTCGCGCAGGCAAGCCACAAGTCGGGACCGTAAAAAAATTTCATTTTAAATACGTATAGTTGAGACATTCAGCATTCGTTGCATGCACGCGCCAGCTCCGGGCTGGTCTGCCCATCTGGTTCGGGCGCTCAGCGGCCTGAGCGGTTCGAGCGATAGGGCCCGCAGACTGGCCCGAAGATCGCCGTCAGGTGCCGAGGGTAGAGGCGGTGCCGCCAGAGATCGTCGGTAACATCCTGACTCATCAAGGAGTTGACTTCCCTCACCCGATCCTCGCTGCAGCTGATGCCACTGCTTCTGCTTCCTTCGTCGTACTCGTCCGGCAGCCCGAGGTTGTGGCCGATCTCGTGGGCGAACGTCGAGCAGAGGGAGGAGTCCTGCCTGTCGGTGCCGAGGTAGAGATTTCTGGCATTGGCCCGGTGGCTGCCCTCGTGAATCGTGATCTCAGCCTCGGCGTCCTCGTCGATCCGGAATCTGAAGTCGACCCCGTACTGGCTCCACCAATCCCGCACGCACCTCATCGCGCCCGCGATGCGCGCCTCGTCCCGCAGCTGCTTGTCGCGATGCCCCTCGTACTCGGCCGCGAAGCGGAAGTGGATCGGGAACTCGAGCGTGAGGCGACCATTCCGAAGACCCACGTGAAATCGGGCCGGGTGGATGTACAGGTAAGGGATGACGCCGTACCACCAGCAGAGCTCGGTCTCGTACCGGGTCTGGGTCGACCAGACACCGCCCGGCGCCGCCCGCATCCTGCGCTCGCAGTGCTCGAGGTAGTCGAGGCCCGACGGCCGCCTCGAACGGAATTCGCGCAAGCGCTCCCGGATCGCGTCGTAGACCGGTCTCTCCCACTGAATCCTGTCGCACGCGATGGCCGCGTCCTTTGTTCCGAGCAGACCGTAGTGGATCGCAGCCTCGGCCTCGGCTCGATACCGCTCGAAGGCCCGAAGGTAGTCGCGTGTCCCGTCCAGGCCGTGAAATGACCCGAAATAATCTTCATAGGCATCCACGACCTCGGCCTTCACCCGGCCCTCCAGCTCCGCGAGCTTGGCTTCCAACGAGAGCGGCCTCAGGCCGGCGTTGTACAGGTCTCGGAAGACCACGCGCGGCGGGGCCGCCGGCCTCAGCTCGCGCCGGGGAGGCTCGCGGTCGCGCACGTCCATCATGAGCTGCGCCAGATCGTCGAGGTCGGCGTCGCCGTCCTCGTCGAGATCCAGCGCGCGCACGCGCTCGAGCGGGATGCGCCGGTACTGGTAGACGACCGAGTTGAAAACCTCGAAGTCGGCGCGGTTCACCCGCCCGTCGCCGTTGGCGTCGCCGAGCAGGACTTCGGTCGGCGGCTCCGGCGGGCCGGTCGGCGCGGGCGACTCGACCTCGAGCCCGGCGAGCGCATTCGGGAGGGAGGCCCCCCCCAGAGCCCACGCGAGGCAGACTGCGGCGATCGAACGGCGACCCGTCACAGTTCTTCGCACCCAGCGCCGACAAGGAGCGCCCGGTCGATTCCTGCCGACCCGCCGCCCGCCAGGGGCCCGGACCACAGGGGCCGGGGCGCCTGCGGGACGCTCCCGCCCGCGGCCGCCTTCGGGCGAAGCTTCAGCCGGAATTCCCGGCTCGCGCCGGCTCCGAGATCGAATGCGTCCTTCGGGAGATCGGTCGCTCGCCAGTCCCCGAAGCTCGTCGAGGCCCCGGGCCCCACGAGCCGCGCCTTCTCCCGTCCGGTGTTCTTCACCACGAGCTTCGCCGGGCGGCTTCCGTCTTCGGCCGCGACCTCGCACTCAAGGGCGACCGAGAGTCCCCCGTCCGGAACCTCCAGCTGCGTTTTCAAAGTCGACTGAATGTGAGCGCGCAGGCTCCCCGCGAAACGGCCCGGAAGATCGGCGCGCCAGACCCAGCGATAGACCTTGCCTGAGGCCATGTGGATCTCGATGCCCATCAGGATATCCTGGGAAGTGATGCGCGCCTCTTTCGGCAGCCCGTAAAAACGCGTGGCGATCAGGCCTTCGATCCAGCGACCGACGGCGCCGCGCTCCAGGCGGGCGCGCTTCCACGCGAGGCGGTTCGGCACGAGCTCGGGGGTCTCCGGGTCCAGGCCCGCGTCCCAGGCGGTCAGCTCCGCATCCTGCGCCTTCAGGCGGATCTGCCGATTCGTGAACCAGACGCCGTGCCCGCCCAGCCAGTAGACGACGATCTCGCGGGACTCGTGCAGGAGGCGGGTCACCTCCTCGGTCGAGAGCTCGGGAAAGTCGACGAGCCTCGGACGAGGCGCCGCCTGGGCGGCCGAGGCGACGGCGAGTGCCGCGAAAGTGCACGGCAACGCCCGCGCGCGCGCACGCCGGATCACGTGAACCGATCGAGAGAGAATGGTCATGGAGTCCCCTAAAGTAGATCTAAATTATCAACATTTATGCGGGGGACTACAAGTAGGAATTAACTATTTGTATTTAATCAGCTATTCATCTCTCAAGCGGGGCATCGGCTGATGAAAGTTCTGACCGCCGTCGACCCGGATCGTCTGACCGGCTACCCAGCTCGATTCGCTCGAGAGCAGGAAGACGATCACGCCGGCGACCTCCTCGAGGCGGGGCAGGCGGCCGAAGGGCGTAGCCAGGGAGAAGACCTTCTCAGCCTCCGCGTAGCCCTCGCCCATGTACTTGCGAGTCGACTCCGAGGCGAAGAAGCCGGGGTTCACCGCGTTCGCGCGAATCCCGAGGTGCGCGAGCTCTTCGGCGAAGTAGGCCGTCAGCGTCTCGAGCGCGCTCTTGGCCGCGCCGAGAAGCCCGTGGAACGGCACGGCCTTGAGCGTGTCCATGCCGCTCACGGCGACGATGGCCCCGCCGTCTTTCATGAAGTCCACCGCGTGCTGAACGTTCAGGACGTAGGACTTGAGCGTGAGGTTGAAGGTCTTGTCGATGTTGTGGGACTTGAGCCCGAGCAGCGGCTTGAACGCCGTCGCGGCGGCGTTGTGGACGTAGAAGTCGAGCCGCTTCGTCTGTCGTCCGACCCACTCGAAGAGCCTGTCGCTCGCGCCTTCCTCGGTCAGGTCGCACGCGACGACGTCGCACCTCACGCCGAGGGCGCGCACCTAGGCGGCGGCCTCGCGCGCGGCGCCTTCGTCGGACCGGTACGTGAGCAGGAGGTCGCAGCCGCGGGCCGCGAGCAGCTTCGCGGTCGCAAGGCCCAGGCCCTTCGTGCCGCCCGTGATGAGCGCGATTTTTTCCTTCATGGCAGCCACCTCATCTCAACGCGAGCCTCCCGGCTCGCAAATCCTGATCATACCGGAAGCACCCCATGTTTCTTTCGCGGGCGCTTCACCTTCTTGCGAAGCGTGTGCTCGAGCGAGGCCGCGAGCACGCGCCTCGTCTCGCGCGGGTCGATGATGTCGTCGATGTGGCCCTGCGAGGCCGAGATCTGGCCGCCGATCATCTTGCGATACTGGTCCACGCGCGCGGAGCGCGCGGCCTCGGGGTCGGCCGCCGCGGCGATCTCCCTCCGAAACGCGATGTTCACCGCGCCCTCGGGCGACATCAGGCTCACCTCCGCCGTCGGCCAGCCGACGAGCAGGTCCGGCTGATAGCCCCGGCCGCACATCACGTAGTAGCCCGCGCCGAACGAGCGGCGCACGATGACCGAGAGCTTCGGCACCGTCATCTCGCTGAGGGCGAAGAGCATCTTCGCGCCGTGGCGGATGATGCCCATCTTCTCCATGCGCGAACCCACCAGGAAGCCCGGGCAGTCGTGCAGGAAGACGACCGGCACGTTGAACGCGTCGCAGAGCCAGAGGAAGCGAGCGGCCTTGTCGGACGCGTCGATGTCGATCGCGCCGCCCATGTACTCGGGCTGGTTGGCGAGCACGCCCGTGGCCCAGCCGTTCACGCGCAGGAAGCCCGTCAGGATATTGCGCGCGAACTCCGGCTTGAGCTCGAAGAAGGTCGACTGACCCGCGTCGTCCCGGTCCGCGACCTCGCGGATCACCCGGCGCATGTCGTACCCCTTGCGCGGGTCCTGCGGCAGGATGTCAAGCACGGCGTCCGACATCTCGAAAGGATCCGGAAGCGCGGCTTCGCCTTCGCGCGGCTTGCGCGCGAATTTCGTCGCCGACGCACGCTCGACGGCGGCCGCCTCCCGCGCGCGGTGCGCCTCCGCGAGTCCCCGCGAGAGAATCCTCGGGGCGCGCTCGCGCCAGTTCGTCGGCATGAAGGACAGGTACCGCTTCACCGCGGCGACGCACTCGCGATCATCGGCGACCTCGAGGTCGGCGCAGCCGCTGATCTTGCAGTGGACCTGCGAGCCACCCAGGTCCTCGGTCGTCACGTCCTCGTTGATCGCGGCCTTCACGAGCGGCGCGCCCGCGAGCGCCATCGACGAGGTGCCCTTCACCATCGGGACGAAGTCGGCGAGCGCCGGAATATAGGCGGTGCCCGCCGCCGTCGGGCCCATGACGGCCGCGACCTGGGGCACGATGCCCGACATCTGGACCTGCTCGTAGAACAGGCCGCCGGTGCCCGCGAAATGCGCGCCCGCGGCTTCCTGGATGCGCGCGCCCGCCGAGTCGAGCAGCCAGACCATCGGGATGCGCTCAGCCATCGAGAGCTCGCGCAGGCGCTTCACCTTGCGTTCGCCCACCTCGCCCATCGTTCCGGCCATGACGGTGAAATCGTACGCGGCGGCGCAGACCGGGCGGCCGTCGACCTTCCCGATCCCCGTGATCACGGCGTCGGCCGGCGTGACCTTGTCCTTCATGTCGGGCAGGAGCGAGTGATGGGTCGCCAGGATCCCGAACTCGACGAAGGTGCCCGGGTCGAAGAGCAGCTCGATGCGCTCGCGCGCGGTCAGCTTCCCGGCTTCATGTTGCTTCTGGATGGCCTCGGTCCCGCCCATCTGGCGGGCCTCGCGGCGCTGGTGCTGCAGTCTCTCGGAGAGCTCACGCACGGGTTGCATCAGAAGCCCGCAGGCGATGCCTGCGTCCGCTCTCCCAGGATCTCCTTGATGGTCTGCTTCGCCACGATCATCTTCTGGATCTCGGAAGTTCCGCCGCCGATATCGAAGAGCTTCGCGTCGCGCAGGCAGCGCTCGACCTGGTACTCGCGCATGTAGCCGTAGCCGCCCAGGATCTGGACCGCCGTGTCGGCCGCCTCGTTGCACATGCGCGACCCCATGAACTTGAGGATCGCGGCTTCCTTATTGGCGCTTTCGCCGCGGCAGAGCTTCTGCATCACGAGGTACTGGTAGTTTCTCAGCACCTCGAGCGACCCCGACATCTCGGCGATGTGCGCCTGGATCAGCTGATGCTCCAGGATCGGCACGCCGAACTGCTTGCGCTGGGCACCGTACCGGACGGCCGTGTGGAGGCAGAACTCCATGACGCCCACGCCGATCCCGCTGAAGACGGCGCGCTCGACGTCGAGCGAGGCCTTCATGCCCAGGAACGCGGTGCCGGGCCGCGCCAGCACCTGGCTCATGGGCACCTTCACGTTCTCGAGGAAGATCTCGCCCGTCGGCGAGCTCCAGTGCCCGAGCTTCTTGAAGGGCTGACCCGTGCGGAGGCCCTCCATTCCTCTTTCCAGGATGAACGCCGTGCCGCTCTGAAACCCTTCCACGAGCTTGCCGTCCGGGCCCGTCTCGCGCGCGAGCACCATGAAGTAGTCCGCGATCGGCGCGTTCGTGATGAAGGTCTTCGAGCCGTTGACGATGTAATGATCGCCCTTGCGCTCGCAGCGGGTGCGGATTCCGACAGCGTCGCTGCCGTTGGAGGGCTCGGTGAGCGCCCAGCAGCCGATCTTCTCGCCCGACGCGATCCCGGGCAGGTACTTCTTCTTCTGCACCTCGTCGCCCTGCCGGACGATGTTGCTGCCGAAGAGCCCGATCGAAGCCAGCGCCGAGAGGCCGAAGCTGCTCGAGGCGTAGCCCATCTCCTCGGCCACGATGAGCTGGGCCATCAAATCCCCCATGCCCCAGGGCTCCGGCAGCATCGGGGCGCAGAGCCCGAGGCCGCACATCTTGCGAAACGTCTCGATGGCGAAGCGCCCTTCGGCCTCGAGCTTCTCCATCTGGGGGGTGAGCTCCTGGGCGAGAAACTTTCGGACGGTGGCGCGGAGCTCGACGTACATGCTGTCGGTCGGATTTGGAGTATGCATCGTATGCGAGCCTCCCGGCTCGTCTGCACGCGAGCCTTCCGGCTCGACTTCACGCGAGCCTTCCGGCTCGACTTCACGCGAGCCTCCCGGCTCGACTTTACGCGAGCCTTCCGGCTCGACGTCGCATACTCTAGCCCGGACTTCGGGCCTGAATCCACAAGAAGCCCGCGGGCGAAGTCCGCTTACGCTTGCGATGCGCGCTGGAACGCGATGCGTCGCGAAACTACCGGCGGGATTGGGAACGCGAGCGCGCCTAG
>CAYJTX010000200.1:0-6767 GCA_964372615.1 uncultured Bacteriovoracaceae bacterium
GCTTGTGCCATCTCGCGCCTGTGAAAGTGCCTCATCGCCCTCTCCCGGCAGGCTAGGGGATCCCAAGGGAGCTTAGGGCGGCCGATCCAGTCCAGCCACTCCCCATCCGAATCCACCAGGGCTCCGACCTCCGCAGTGACGAGCTCTGGAAGGCTGCCTCTGCGACTTGCCAGCACGGGGGTCCCCGACATCAGCGCTTCAGCGACGACCAGTCCAAAGGGCTCATCCCAGAGTACTGGAAACAGAAGCGCCCTAGCCCGACTGAGAAGTCTCGCCTTTTCAACCCCGGATACCGGGCCGTGCCAGCGAAACCGCCTGTCAAAGGCGAGCCTCGCACGAAGTCTAATCGGTCGGTGCCCACCCGCAATATCGAGCATCGCTCCCGCCGTACGACAGTATCCCACCGCGCCCCGGAGATTTTTCACCCTCCAGCCCGTGCGCGACAAAAAGAGAAAGCGCCTCGACTTCGACTCGGGTTGAAACTCCAGCTCATCCGGGTCCACCCCATTGTAAACAAACGTACTCGCGCCATGCCGGACCGCATGGTCCCGGCTGAGAAAGACTGAATTCAAAGGAAACCGCTCGCCGGCCTTGCCATTGCCGTGAATCGTGACGATCGCGGCGCAAGGGAGGAGCCCGAACACGCCCTCTTCGGGCGGTGCATGGAAATGCACTACATCCACTCCAGCGGGCAGTCGGCCCACCAGGTCCAATGCAGAAACGCGCCCCGGATGCACCGGAATGAGCTTGACCCCGGCCGGCAATCGACTTCCTGCCAGGGCCGCGACGCAAACCTCGTGGCCCGCCTCCACCAGGGAAGCGGCAAGCCAAGAAACCACCCGCTCGATCCCCCCGTAATTTCTGGGAGGGAGCCGCGCCGGGTGGAAAAGAACTACTTTCAAGGCAGTGGCCCACCCAGTCCGCTTCGATGGCATATCCAGGCGGTGGCCTCGATCGAAGCGACGAACTGGCCGAGGGAGCCGAGTTCGGGAAAGGACTCACCCGTGGCCACGAACAGTCCCTCCACTCCCGCCCTCGACCCGATTCCTGAGCCGTCAACGCAGCGCAAGTTCTCCGGAATTTGATTGATAGACGCATATCCGAACGCTTCGCTGATCTCGCGATCGCCTTCGCGAAAGTCAGGGTAAATTCGGCCCACATGGAACTCCAGGAACGGGAATATCTCCATCAGCTGTCGCACCATTCGAGCGGACTGCATCCGAAGAAACCCCGGATCGAGCGTCTCCTGGCGGAACGGAAGCACCGTTCGCAAGAAAACGATCCTCCGGTCGTGCGCGATGATGCCGAAGTCTCCGGGGCGGGCAACCTCGATCTCCAGAAGTGGGGCGGACGCCTCAGTCCACACCGCTCGCGAGGGCATGCCGAGCGGAATCGCTTCGGTCGCGACCGTGAGCGAAACGGAGTACTTCCAGCCCTGGGGTCGCGGCGACCGTTTGAGTCGCGGAGCCCAGACCCCTCGACTCCAGGTCATGAACTCTCTCGTGTGATCGAGTGCACAGCCTAAGATGGCGCCTCTCCCTGCGATAACACTTCCACGATTCGCGACCTGGACTCCCATGAACTTCGAGCGATCGACGAAAATCCTTCGACATTCGGCCCGGCGAGGCACGTGCGCGCCCTGACGCTCTGCAAGGCGACAGAGAAAGTCGCGAAACGCCGCGATTCCTCCCCTGAAGCTCGCGCCGGTTCGGCCCAGCGCCATGGCCCGGAACAGGTCGCTCCATCGGGGACTGGACGCATCTGAACCCGCGAGCGCGTACCAGGCTCCGCGCAGGAACGAGTGAAGATCCGGATCGCCCTTCCAGTCCGCCTCCGACATCCGCTTTCGCCCGTCGAGCCATCTCCGCTCACTGCCGGTCGCGAGGCCCGCCTCCCTGCGAATCCGCTTCAGCACTTCCGGCCAAGACCTTGGCTCGTCGCCCCCGACAGCCTTACCCTGCGAAAGCGTCAATCGCTCGGGAACGCGACGCCAAAACTGAAGCGTCGCGGACTCCCCGGCCGAAATGGCAGGCATCAGCGCGAGGGACTCGACCGCCTCGGGCCCGAACTCCCGGGACAGATTACGCTCGAATTCCTGGTCATCCGTCGCGAATGCCGTGCGGGTCCGAGGCGTGAGGATCTCGGGCCCCGAGGTCTCACGCCGCACTCTTTCAACCTCCGAAGGCAGCGCTCCCAGGCGTCCGACACACTCGGAGACGAGCCCATTCGCCCTTTCCAGACGCCCGAGCCCGAGTATGTAATTTGTTTCCGGATCGAAATACTGACCTGACTTCGATACCCATGGCTTCGCCCCGGGTGCGGACTGAAGTACCAGGACCGAAAGCCCCTGCCTGGCTACGAGGCTCGCGGAGAGAAGCGCCCCCGGCGAATCGCCGACTACGATCCAGTCATACTGATCGCGAAGGCGAGATGTTTGTTGCACCACAGGGACTTATCCCTTCCCGGCTCTCCCGATGGGCAGACGCTGGAGCTCAGAGGGAGTCACGCACGTCCCCTTTGCGCGGCAAACGAGAATAGGCGGATCGAGGACTTCCGCGGAGGAAGGCGCGCGCCCACCCTGGTCCATCGGCTGCGGCTGGATGACCTTGCGAGCTTCGAACTCCATCGTCCGCGAAGTCCGTCCAACCTGGACGATCCTCCCTACTGCTTCAACGTAATCACCGGATCGGACGGGCGCGAGAAACTCGACGGACTCGTATGCCCGGAACAGCCCCTCATCGCCGTCGTGCCTGATGAGAAGCTCGGTGGCAACGTCCCCGAAGAGCTGAAGGATCCGCGCCCCGTCCACCAGCTCGCCCGCGTAATGCGCGTCATGCGACCCCATCCGGATTCGAATCATGACCTGCGGCTGATGAGGCGGCTCCGCCATGGCTTTTCCCCCGTATTACCCGTCATGCCGAGGCTATCATGGGGCGCAGGCCGACACTACTCGCAACACCCGCTCCGTCGCTCCCTGCCGAGCGGCGTTTGCTACGCGCCACTCCTCCGAACGACTTCGCAAAGAGGCCAACTGACCGGCCCATCGTCGCAGGTCGTCCGCATCTTCAACCAAAGTGAGTTGCCCCTGCCGCCGAAGCTGCGCCACTTCTGAGAATTTCCCGGCCCCCTCGGGTCCGGCCGCAATCGGGACTCCGTGTATAGCCGGCTCGATAGTGCTGTGGACTCCCTCGCCAAAACCGCCACCGACGTAGACCCAGTCGCAAGCGGAGTACAGCTCCGAAAGAAATCCCATCTCGTCGACCAGGACGCAGGAAGGCTCCCGCACCGCCTTCCCGCCAGGCTCGGCAAGCGTCCTGACCGCGAGCCCCTCGTCACTCAGGAGCGCTCTGAGCGATTCCACGTTCGAGCGTCCCACGTCATGCGGAACCACCCAGATCGTACCGCCCGGTGCGGCCCAGCTTCCGCGCCAGACTTCGATGTCTTCCGCCCAAGCGCTCCCGAGTATCCCCCAGGGGCGAGGTCGATCGCGAAACGCCTCCAGCCACTCTCTGGCCCGGGGATTGCCCTTTCTCGCCCGCTCGTGAACTCGGTCCCACCGAGGGTCCCCCGGAGCCTGAATGGTCTCCGCGAATGGGAATCGACCTCTCAAATTCCTGAGTTCCTCCGCATCGCTCGCAAGGAGGTGAAGTTTAGGCCGATCGGAGCCCAAAATTCGACAGGCGGCCGACGCAATCCTCAGAGATACGCGATCCCGGGCGCCCAATATGACGAGAGGGATCGCCTTTTCCGCAAGAGCCGCCCAGAGGTCCGGCCAAGCTTCGTACTTCGCCGTAACAAAGACGGAGGGATTCCAACGTTTGAATTCGCGACCCCAGGCTCCCTCCCAGGGCGAGTAACCCAGGTGCAAGACTGCCGCGGGCGCGATCCCCGTAAGCTCCTCTGCGAGCCGGGAAAGGGATCTCACCCCTGACGGACTGAAGCAGGTGAGAACCACACCTCGCGCTCGACTCTGGGTTGCGCTGACCCAGGCGATCGCGACGCTCCAGAGGCTTTCGATCTCACCCGCGCTTGCGGCATGGAACCAAGCTGTGACCGGGCGGCCCAGCTCGAGTCGGTGACCGAGAGCGCTCCTATCCGTCTCGGTCCGCAACGCGAAGTCAGCAGCGCCTCGGTCGGTCAGGTGGTCCGAGAGGCCTGTGATTTCGATCGCTCTAAACATCGCTCGATAGAGGACAAGCCTGGCGGGGGTCATGTCCCCAGGCTTCCCATGACACCGGCAACGACCTGCGCTGCCTCGACCTCCCCCAGACATCTGTACTTCCTGAGTGGCCGGAAGCAGAAACGGCCGTCCCTGCCACACGGCCTGCACCAGAGGCTGGAACCAAAGGCGACACTCTGGGGCCTCCAGGGGCCGAAGCCCAGATCGGGCGCCGTCGGTCCGAAAATCGTAAAGGCGCGTGCTCCGACTGCCTCCGCCAGGTGAGCGATTCCCGTGTCGTTACCGACGACACCGAGACTGCCTTTCAGAACGGCGGCGACCGCCGGCAGATCCCAGCGGCCCACACCCGAAATGAAAGGAGCGGGAAAATCGTCAGCGGCTAGCATCCGCGCGAGCGCCTCAGCCTGGGCATCACCGGCTCCACCCAGCACGGCGACCCCGATTCGCCTCGATCCGAATGCGCGCGCGACCTCGACGAAACGGCTGACCGACCACCGCTTCCCAGGCCAGAGACTTCCCGCCATGAGGCAGATGTAGCGTTGACCCGACCGCTGCCACGCTTCGATTTCGGGTGGAAGCTGCCCCCGGCAAAGGTGGGCGAGGTCAGGGCGCTCCTTGCCCGTTCCCCCTGTCGCGCAGGCAAATCGCTCCACCCACGGACGTGGCCTCCACTGAGCCGGCCAGAGCGCCTTGAGGCCTGCATATCCCAAAAATCGGAACCGGCTCTTCGAAACTCGGATCCACTTCGCGCTCCCGATCGCCCCTTTGTGCAGCCAACCTTGCAGGCCAAATATCCAGCTCATCCAGCGCGAGCGCAGCGATCCGTGCAAATCGACGACGACGTCATAGCGTTCCCACGCCAGCCGATGACAGAGCGCGCTCCAGGCCCGCAGGCCCGACCGACGGTCGAAGGCCCAAACACGCCTGATCTTTGGGTGGCCCAGCAGAAGCGGCGCCAACTCCTTCGCAACGACCCAGTCCACCCTGGAGGGCAGGTCTCGCACCTCTAAGGCCGATAGGGCGAGCACGACATCGCCCAAGCTGCTGAGTCGAACGAAGAGCACTCTGCCCGTCATGGCTGTTCTTTGGTTAGCTTGAATGGCCCACCCTACGAAAACAATTGTTAAGCGACTCGCGAGCCTGCCGCTGCACGCCGATTGGGTTTAGGGAACCCAGATCCGTGTTTTACATGAAGGCGCTCTCAATCATTACCTTCCTTATGATGCTCGTGACCTTTGTCGCCGCATCTCGATAGCTGAAAATCCAAGCTGTATATTGCGATGCATTAATTTTTTTCAGCGCACTTTTTCGCGGAGCCGCTTCTTTTCCGATGACCGAACCTTGCTCTCACGCCTTCGGCGCTGGCTTGAGCGTGTAGGCGTCGTCGCGCGCCTCTCCTTCGGTTCCTCGACTGCCTCGGCGATCAGTCTTGCCAGCTTCTCAATGCAATCGGCGCGGTTCCTCCCCTGGTGTCTGAACCGATCACTCGCCAGGAGCAGCTCGCCTTCGCACGTCAGCCGCGACCCGAGTCGGAGGAGCAATCGCGCACGCTGAACTTCCGTGACGCTTGGGCTGGCGACCAGGCCCCACCGTGCGACGGCCTTGCTGTTAACCTTGTTGACGTTTTGTCCACCTGGACCTGAGCTTCGAACGTAGGTGAATTCGATCTCGGAAAGCGGAATTTGGAAGATGGCTCGCCGAGTTTTCAACCGGTCCACGATGAGAACGTAACACACCCCAAGAAAGCACGAAGCCCTGAGCTCGGGAGTGCCCGAGTCAGGGCATCGTGAATTTAGCGGAGGTAAGAAAATGGGGGCATCGTGCTATTTTAGCACCGGGCTTCCCCGGCACTAGGTTCGCCGCTGGCGGGCTTAACTTCTGAGTTCGGGATGGGATCAGGTGGAGCCCCGCCGCTAAAGACACCCCCAACTTGCTGGCGGCTGCTGGCTTGAGCTCGCGTGTAGCGAGGTTTCCATCGTCTGACGTCGCGTCAAGCGAGTCGTTAGACACAGCCACCGATCTTGTTTCGGAGAGATCTTGGATTCGGGAAAAAAAGCGTAAGTCGCAAGTGCTCTGGAGGCCCTGCCACTGTCGCCGCTTATGGCGACAGCTGCCATCAGGGACCTGAGAATAGGGAAGAGCGAACTGAAAAGATTTCAATCGAAGCCGCGTGTCAGGCCGGTTGGGCGAAAGCCCATCTGGCAAGCCAGAGCGACTGCGAAAGAAAAAGATAAGCCTCTCGTCCGATTAGGAGTGGTCAGCTGAGCGTATTGCTACGCTTACACACCCACCCTATCAACCTGGTGGTCTACCAGGGGACTTTGAGGGGGCTCGTTTTACTTAGCCGCCTTTCGGCGGCGGCCCCGGGAGAAGTTGTTTTGAAGAGAGTTTCCCACTTAGATGCTTTCAGCGGTTATCTCGTCCGGACATAGCTACCCAGCTACCACTTCTGGCGAAATGACTGGCACACTAGCGGTCCGTCCATCCCGGTCCTCTCGTACTAAGGACAGCGCTTCTCACTTTTCCAACACCTACGGCAGATAGGGACCGAACTGTCTCACGACGTTCTGAACCCAGCTCGCGTACC
>CAYJTX010000201.1:0-6700 GCA_964372615.1 uncultured Bacteriovoracaceae bacterium
TCTCCCGGCAGGCCACGAGCGCGGTCTCGAGCGCGGTCTGGATATTGCCCGCCTCGTTATACGCCGGAATAATGACGCTCAACGAGCGGTCGTGCGAAAGGGGCGTATCCATCTCATTTCAATTATCGGAGCGCCTGGGACCGACTGTACAGGAATTTCAGGTGCCGCAGTGAGTTAGCTGGACGCCGGTTTTCTGAACCTGAACTCCACCACGGCGGTCGAGCTCACGAGCGCCTGAACGAAGGTCACCGGCAGGAAAATGACAATCAGCGCCGGATACCACCAGAACCTTCCGTTCGGAGGGGGGCGGAGCCCCAGCGCCGAAACCAGCCAGTTCTGGATTCCGCAGGTCCACCCCGCCGTACGCCGGCAGTTGTCGATCGCTTCGACCTCGAATCCCACGCTCGTGGCGAGGTCTCGGAGCGCCCGCCTCGAGAGGAGCCACAGGTGGCGGGGATAGTGCACCTCGCCCCAGTACTTCCCGAGAATGCGTGAATCCAGGGCATCCGTATTCGGCGTCTCCCCGATCAGAAGGCCGCCGGGCTTGAGCGCGGAAAAGGCGTTCCGGAGCGCGCGTCTCGGCTCGATGAAATGCTCGAGGACGTGATTCAGCCGGATGACGTCGTAGGCGGCCGGCTCGAGGGGCGCTTCCTCGAGGCTGCCCGTGGCGACGCTGAAACCCCTACTCTTGGCCTTCGACGCGCCGGCGGCGCTGAACTCCAGGCCGCTGATGGCGAAGCGATCGGTCTGCGCCTGGAAGGCCCGAAGAAAAGCTCCGTCTCCGCAGCCGACGTCGAGAAGGGCCCCTCCCTCCGGAGCGAACCTGAGCATCCTCTTGGCCTCGTTCCGGTCGTAGCCCTCGAAGATCATTCTCATGAGCACCGACTGAGACTCGGCATGCGCGGTGTAGTCGGCGGGATAGAAGGAGGCGACCTCGGCCGGCGAAGGCATCGGCTCCATGAAGTAGGTGCCGCAGCCACGGCAGAGAGAGAGCGTCTGCGTCGCCTTCAGCCCGTACTCGTAGTCCTCGGGTCGCCAGCGGCCTGGGAGGATGTCGGAACCGCCACAGAGTGTGCAGGTCATCTCTTTCTTCCGGCCGCCTGTCACTGAGGTGACGGCCGCTTTGATCTTACACCAAAGCGCACGCCCTGTCGGGATTAGGCTAAACTGAAACGGACCGTGGCCATCTCACCCGAGGACATCCGGCAGTTCACGGACGACGGGTACGTCGTCGTCAGGTTTCCGGGCACGGAGCTCCTCGGTGAGATCCAGAAAATTCTCCTACCGCTCTTTCCCGCGCATCCCACGGACTGGCATCAGACGACCTGCTCGCCCGAAGAGCATCGAGCCATGGCCACTCGGGTGAACGAGGCGCTGGCTCAGACCGACCTCATCACCCGCCTGGCCCAGTCCAATCAGAGCGACTTCGCGGCGCTTCTCGGGCCAGACCTCGACATTCAGCGAAAGCCGCACTTCCGGCTCTCCCGGCCCGAGCAGGAGCTGGACACGGTCGCCTGGCATCGCGACACGTTCTATGGAAACACCCCCTGGGAGATCAACCTGTGGGTGCCGATCTTTCCGTTGGCGCCGGGCGCGGGCCTGATGTTTCTCAGGGGCTCGCACCTCGTAGGCCCGGTTTCGGTCCGTCCGGTGCCCGCGAAAGAGGCTGAACGCAACGCGCTTCGGCGCCCCACCGAGGAAAACCTCTGGGGCTTTCCCTATGCCGCGAAAACGGACGATACGATCGCGGGCATGAAACCGGAGGACGTTCGGCTGATCACGCCCGCCTTCGGAGAAGGAGTCCTCTTCTTCGGCTGCGGGGCCCACCGCGCCCAGAACCGATCGACCCGGACCCGGCTCACCGCGGACGTCCGGGTGCGGAATCCACACACCCAAACCCATACGAAAGCGGGCTACTACGTCCCCATGATTCGCGGCGCGGTCGAGCGTTGCGTCGAGCGGTACCTGCGCTCCTGACCTGGATTAGAACGGCCCGTGGTGCACTTTCACGGTATCCGACGCCTGGGCCCCCGTCTCTTTCGCCCGAGTTCGCGAGACGGCTTCGATGAGATCCTTGGCTTTGGGATAATAGCTCGGTTCGACGCCGTGGCTCGCTGGCGCCGGGTGGTCCGGCCACGTCACGGCCACGGGCGCCGCCCTGAGGGATCGGAAGGCCTCCTGGGAGACTTTGCTGATCACGGCCGATGCGACCCCCCCTTGAGACCAGTCGGAGTCGGCGACGACCAGGTGACCCGTCCGCTCCACTGATCGCAGTACAGTTTCGTAGTCAATCGGACGGACGGTACGAAGGTCAATCACCTCGACGGATGTCCCCTTCTCCGAGAGCGCGGTCGCGGCTTTCATCGCCTCCTGGACCAACGGCCCCACCGCCACGAGTGTCGCGTCGCCCCCAGGCCGCAGCACCTGCGCCTTACCGATGGGCACCTGATAGAGCCCGGCGGGCACCTCGCCCTCGTCACCGTGGAGCCAGCGGTGGTCGATGTAGATCACCGGATCCTCGCTCAGGATGGCCGAGACCATCAGGCCCTTGGCGTCGGCGGCATTCGACGGGACCAGAACTTGAAGTCCGGGAATATGGGCCAGGGTGCCCTGCAGACTCTGGGTGTGCTGAGGGCCGTTACCCCAGCCACGTCCCACGATTCCGCGGATCACGAGCGGCACCGTCTGCTGGTTGCCGAACATGTACCTCCATTTGGCGATGTGATTGACGATCTGATCCATGGTGAGGGGCAGAAAATCGACCCGATGATGAATCAGCACAGGCCGCATCCCTTCGAGCGCCGCGCCGAACGAGAACCCGGTCAGCATCTGTTCGGCGAGAGGCCCTTCGACCACCCGATCCGTTCCGAACTCCTTCAGCAGCCCATTCAGGGTACCAAAGACGGCCTTGGGATCGATGATGCCGACCCCCACCAGAAACACCTCGGGGTGCGCGAGCATCGTCTCTCGATAGGCGTCACGGATGGCCTCGGTAAACTTCATCAGTGGCATGGCATCCCCTCGGGAACGAGCGCGGTCGGATACGGCGCCTTCTTCGCTCGTTCGAAGGCCTCTCGAATCTCACTCTCGTACCGGCCCCGAAGTCTCCTTTGCACCTCCAGGGGCACCTGCCTCTCCAGCCGAAGGACCGGATCCGCCTTCTTCCACTCGTTGATCTCGTCCATCGTGCGATAGCCGAGCTGGACGTCGTTATTGGGGCCGCAGTGCTCCAGCATGCGGTAGGTCGCGCACTCGATGAAGCTCGGCCCCTCCCCCGCCCGCGCCCGCTCGACCGCCCGAACCGTCGCCTGGTGCACGGCCACCGCGTCGTTGCCATCGACGTGGGCGGAGGCGATGCCCATCGCCGCCGCGCGCTGATGAATCGGGATCGGAGGCTGTCGATCGCGAATCCAGGTATTGGTCGCCAGGCCGTTGTTCTCGCAAACGAAGACGACCGGCAGCTTGCGCAGGACCGAGAACATCACGGTCTCCTGAAAGAGTCCCTCCTCGGTCGCGCCGTCCCCGAAGCAGCTCACCACTACCCGGCCCGTACCCCGAACCTTGAAGGTGAAGGCCGCCCCCGCGGCATGCGGCATCGCTCCGGCGACGACCGCCGTCGTTCCCGCGAAGCCGGCGTCGAGATCGATCAGGTGCATCGATCCCCCGAATCCCCGGCTACAGCCGGTGGCCCGGCCGTAAAGCTCATCCATCATGCGCTGGAGATTCCCGCCCTTGGCCAGGTACCAGCCGTGGGACCGGTAATAGGCGAAGACCTTGTCTGACTTCTCGAGCGCCTCGCAGACTCCGCCGGGAATGGCCTCCTGCCCGATGTGAAAGTGAGTGGGCGTCTTGATCTCCTGCTTGGGGTACTCTTGGACGATCGCCTCTTCCACCATCCGGATCCAGAGCACCGACGCGTACAGCCTCTCCAACAGTGTGGCATCCGTCATTCGGCCATCTTCCTCTCGCTGCCTGGGGGTCGACAGCTCTCATGATAGATGAACTCGCCGACGCCGGTAAGCCCACAGGGCTGGGTGTGTGAAAGTTGACGCCGGCGCGCCCGCCGAAGCTTGACTTCAGTCTCCGGCGACCAAACTATCTCAGCATGAGGAAGAACGTCTCTTTCATCGCGGCAAATCACAACCAAACGAAGCGCGACTATGTGCGCGGTCCGCTCAGCGAGAAAGCTCAGTACGCAGAGCTCTCGAAGAAGTTCGCCTTCGAGTACTGGGACGGAGACCGCAAGTACGGCTACGGAGGCTACCGCTACGACGGTCGCTGGGCCGCGTTCGCCGAAAAGCTCGTCAAGCACTACGGCTTGACCCATCAGTCCAAGATCCTGGACGTGGGATGCGGCAAGGGATTTCAGCTCTACGAGATCAAGAAGCTCCTGCCCGGCGCCACCGTCCGCGGAATCGACATCTCCCCTTACGCGCTCGAGAACGCCAAGGAGGAGATCAAGCCCTTCCTGAGCCTGGGCGACGCCCGCAAGCTCGAGTTTCCCGACAAGGAGTTCGACTTCGTCTTCTCGCTCAATACCCTGCACAACCTCTACATCTACGAACTCATTCCGGCGCTGCGTGAGCTGATGCGAGTCTGCCGGGGTGACACCTATGTTGTGATGGACTCGTACCGCAACGTGACTGAGAAGGAGAACCTGCTCTCCTGGCAGCTGACCTGCGAGTGCTTTTTCACGCCCCAGGAGTGGCAATGGGTCTACGAGCAGGCCTGCTACACCGGGGACTACGAATACATCTACTTCGAGTAAAGTACGAAGAGCGCGAGTGAGTCCAGAAGGGTGCTGAAAGCGGGAGTCCGCCCTGGACTTATCGAAACCTGGGGCGGATAATTTTTCCGATGACGGAGCACTACGCGGGCGGCAGCCCCTTTTCTCTCGATGGCAAGGTCGTCATTGTCACCGGGGGCACTGGGCATCTCGGGAAAGAGATATCGAAGGGGATCGCTGCGGCCGGAGCGACAGTATACGCATTGGGTCGAAATCCGGAAAAGCTCGCCGCGCTGGACTCATTCAATTCCGCATTCCCGGAGAAGAGAATTTGGACTTCGTCCGTTGACGTGACGAATTCACAGGAGTTCGCGGCGTTCACCGACAAGGTGTTTCAGACTCATGGGAAGATCAGCTCTCTGGTGAACAACGCCAACTCGAACAGAATGCGCCAGAGCTGGGATGAGCTCGACAAGGCCGGATGGACGGATGGGCTGGAAGGGACCCTCAGCCACGTCTTCACGTGCAGCAAGGCCGTATCGACATACATGAGAAAGGCCGGTACCGGCACAATCATAAACACCGCGTCGGTGCTGTCGTTTCTTGGGCCGTGCTTCCCGATGCACCTGGACTTGATGAACGTCGCGGCGGCCCACCACGTGGCCGCCAAAGGCGGAGTGCTGCAACTGACGCGATACCTCGCGGCGTACCTGGGCGCAGAGGGTATTCGGGTCAATGCCGTCGCCCCGGGATATTTTCCGCAAAAGAGAGGTCCGGAGCGCCCCGACTACCTCCGTGAGCTCTGTCTGCGCATCCCGATGAAGAGGATCGGTTCCCCTTCCGATATCGCCGGAGCCTACGTCTTCTTGGCCTCGGACGCGTCGTCCTATGTGAACGGGCATCATCTGGTTGTTGACGGAGGCTTCAGCATTTGGTGAGCCCTTATGGGATTAGAGACCTTCAGGCATAAAGGTTTTGCCTTCGTCCCCGTCGACAAGGCAGGTCAGCTGGACGAGCTTCGAGGGGCGATTTTCGATCATGCGAAGACCCTCGTCCCCGGAGCGGCCGAAACGAAAGGAACCATCGACTCGTTTTTCAACCAATTCCATCGGCATGGGCTTTCAGGCGCGGACCTCAACAACATCCGAATGACGATGGTCGGCTTCTGCTCGAAGGTTCTCAGAGCCCACAGAAAGGTCTTCGACGTTTTCGAGAAACCCCTGGTCGAGCTCCTGGGTCCTGATATCGTGGCCCAGAAGACGGTGAATGTCGTGATCCAGCCACCCGGTGACAGGGACCAAGTCCATACCCACCGTGATGCGCCACTGAATTCCAATTTCGAAGTCGTCGTCTGGCTCCCGCTCGTCAACTGCTATGGAACCAAGACGATGTTCGTCTGCGACAAGGCTACTTCTCTCCAAGGCCTGACCCTGCTCAAGGAGGGCAAGCCGTACGAGGAATTCACCCGCTTCTCGGAGACAAGAGCGGTGAGTCTGGTGATTCCGTACGGTACCGCATTGTTTTTCGCCGCCGGCCTGGTCCATGGCTGCCCGGTCAATGTCGAAAACGAGACGCGCTGGTCCCTGAATATCCGGTATAAGAGCTTGTTTTCTCCGTACGCCTCAAAAGGGTTGGCCGAATTCTTCGAGGTCCTGCCGCTTTCTTCGGCGACGCAGGTGGCGCTCGACTTCGAGCGTTTGGAGCACGAGAGAGGCTAGGCTTGAGCCCGGCTGAATTCTACTCCTGCCCAGATTCGGCCTCGGTCAAGGAGGTGCCACAACCCATCCAGCACCAGGTCATCGCCAGCATGGCCGCGAAGCTCGGAGGACAAGTGAGCTCGCATATCATGGAGGAGTGGTACACCCTCACGTCCCAGGAGTGCATGCGGCAGCGGCTCGCGGGGAGCCCGAGGGTCGGGGGAGTGAACTTCCTCCGGCTCTCCCAGTTCTTCAACATAAGATACCCGAACATCGA
>CAYJTX010000202.1:0-6692 GCA_964372615.1 uncultured Bacteriovoracaceae bacterium
CCTAGGAGTTCTGCCGCCTCTTCCAGATGAAGAAGGCGATCGCCGCTCCACCGACCGCAAGCAGCACGAGAGCGCCGCCCTTCTGCGACTGCTTGGGCGCCTGATCAGCTCCACCGCCGATAGCGGCGCCCGGAAAAACCGTTCCATCCGAGACGGTCTGAGGAATCTGAGTCTGCTGGAAGATGTTCCCGCCGGCGGGCCCCGCGTTCAGCGCGGCGCCCTGCTTCCGGAAGACCTTCAGGGTCTTCACCATATTGTCGAAGTCGTTCAGGTAGTCCTGATACTTCGCCTTGTTGATGGAGTAGGTCACCAGCACGCCGATGTCCTGCTTCACCGTCGCGAGGTAACGCGTATAGAAACCCGGAATCTCGGACTCGAGGTGCAACGCGTCCACCCAGGCGTGACCGTTCAGATTGACCGTCTTCGCGTACTTCGGCTCGGACTTGACCGGCTTCCCCTGCACGCTCGTATAGGTCTTCGCCGCCTTGAGGTAGGTCAGGTACTGGTCCAGGCTGTCCTGGTCGCCCTTGAGCTTCGCGGCGAGCACGATGATGGCATCGCGCTTCTTCGCCTCATTGGTGCTCTGGCAGACCCACTCCGCGCCTTCCAGGTTGCACTGCCACTGGGGCGGAAGCTCGAACTCCGTGAACTGGTTCGCGAACTTCGCCGCGTGCGCCAAGGGCGCTAGCAGGAAAAGACCCGCGACAGCGAGAATCGTCGACTTCATGCGTCCGGACTCCATGGATGCTCCTCTTTCATTTGTAAGCGAACCCTGCGGCTCGACTACTCGAGGGGCCTCTTGGCGACGAAGCCCTCTTCGATCCAGACTTCCTTGAAATACTCGACTACGGTCAAGGCAGCTTCGTGTTGCTTGACTCCCGACACTTTGGTCCGGGCGACCGCTTCCCCTTCGCTGCCATCCTGCTTGACTAGAAAGATATCAAAAATTTGGCCGACTTCCACTCCGTCTTGGGACCCCTTGTCGATCTTGACCAGATTGAGCCGATCATTGGACCTCAGGACCCGTGCTTCACCGAAATACGAGATCACTCCCTGGTTCGATCGCCCATACTCCTGAGGCGTCAACGCCGTGGCGCTCTTGCCGTCGTACGATCCCCAGCGGGCGGTGAAACCGATACCGAGCAGCAGCCCCTGGGGCGCGTTGAGCCCTGTCACTGGCAACAGGCCGCTCAGGAACACACCGAGCTTCCGGTCAGCCTGGTAGCCGATCCTCGCTTGACCGGCGAGGAGGGACGGGTTGACGGCATTCGCTATGAAGCTCCCCCCCGCGCCGAGCCCAGCCGATGCGGGGTTCGCGACCGACCCCCGCGGATCGCTCTTCAGCGATGCCAGGCCGCGCACTCCGAAAGAATACGCGAATCCCTTGCCTTGAGGCCGAAACGCGAGCGCGACCGACCACGGTATCGCCGCCGAGAAGGAGTCGCTCCGATACGTGTAGCCCGCGCCGGCGGTCGCCATCCAAATGTCACTGCGTGAGGCAGCCGAGAGCGGCAAGTTGACGAAAAGCCCGCCCGTCAGGTCCATCGATCCATCGCCCAGGAATGGCGCCCCTGACGCGATCGCGTTCGAGTTGCTGTAGGCCGGGAGGTCGCCCTGAACCTGGAGGTCGACGGAAGCCCCTTCCCCTTTCGGGAGCTTGTTCTCCCAGATTCTAGCCGTGATTCCCACGCTCTGGTCGGTGAGGCCCAGGCTCTCTCCCGCAAGGGTCGTGTGCTCGAGCTGGGCGCGCGCCCAGGCCAGGCGGGCAAACGCGCTGACCCGGCTGCTCAGCCCGACGCCGAAGGTGACATCGCCCTGAATCCGCGTGTAGCCGGAGAAATTCGCGGGCTGCGTGAGCGCCCCCGTGGAGTCAAAATTCTGGCGGGTATTATAGAAACCGAACTCCGGCTCCAGAAAGTACTGCGCACGGCGCTGGTACTGGTTCGTCCAGCCATGCAGGTAGAAATCCGCCTGCGCCGGCGCGGCTCCGAGCCACGCCCAGAGCAAGGCAACTGCGGCTCCCAGAATGACGGGCATCCTTCTTAGTTTGCCATAGGCGAAAGGGATTCGGTATACCTGTGACACCCGCTATGTCCCTTTACAAACAATCGCTTGAGTACCACTCGCGCGGCCGCAAGGGGAAAATCGAAGTCGTTCCCTCGAAGCCCGTCTCGACCCAGAAAGATCTCTCGCTCGCGTACTCGCCCGGCGTCGCCGAGCCGTGCCGGATGATCGCCGAGAAGGAAGACCTGGTCTACGAGTACACGGCCAAGGGAAATCTGGTCGCCGTCGTCACCAACGGAACGGCCGTGCTCGGCCTGGGCGACATCGGCCCGTTCGCCGCGAAGCCCGTGATGGAGGGCAAGGGAGTCCTCTTCAAGAAGTTCGCCGACATCGATGTTTTCGACATCGAGCTCAACGCGAAGAACCCGGACGACGTGATCCGCGCCTGCGAGATGCTCGAGCCGACCTTCGGCGGCATCAACCTCGAGGACATCAAGGCGCCCGAGTGCTTCTACATCGAGGAGGAGCTCAAGAAGCGCCTCAAGATCCCCGTATTCCACGACGACCAGCACGGAACGGCCGTCATCAGCGGAGCGGCGTTCCTGAACGCGCTCGAGCTTGTCGGCAAGAAGATCACCGAGGTGAGGGTCGTCTTCTGCGGAGGCGGGGCGGCCGCGATCGCGTGCGCGAATCTCTACCTCAGCCTGGGAGTTCGCCGCGAGAACGTCCTCATGTGCGACTCCAAGGGAGTCATCTACAAGGGCCGCAAGGAAGGGATGAATCCCTACAAGGAGCGCTACGCGGTCGAGACCGATCGGCGCACGGTCGCGCAGGCCCTCGACGGCGCCGATGCCTTCATCGGGGTTTCGGTGAAGGACGGCATCGCGCCCGACATGATCAGGAAGATGGCTCGCGACCCGATCCTCTTCGCGATGGCGAACCCGGATCCCGAGATCCTTCCGGAAGACGCGCTGAGAGTGCGCCCCGACGCGATCATGGCCACGGGCCGCTCGGACTACCCGAACCAGGTCAACAACGTGCTCGGGTTTCCCTTCATCTTCCGCGGAGCGCTCGACACGGGGGCGCGCGCCATCAACGAGGAGATGAAGATGGCCGCCGTCCGTGCGCTCGCGGCTCTCACGAAAGAGGACGTGCCCGAGAGCGTCTCGCGCGCCTACGAAGGCCAGCAGTTCAAGTTCGGGCGCGACTACCTGATCCCCAAGCCCTTCGACCGCCGCGCGCTCATCTGGGTCTCGTCGGCGGTCGCCGAGGCCGCCGTGAAGTCGGGCGTCGCCCGGCTCAAGATCGATCCGGCGCAGTACCGCGAGAAGCTCGAGACGCTGCTCGGGTCGAGCTACACCGTCATGCGCGGGATCAAGCGGCGCGTGAAATCGACGGGCGGGGGCGAGCGCCAGAAGGCGACGCTGGTACTGCCCGAGGGAGAGAACTGGAAAGTCCTCCGGGCCGTCCAGACGATCCGCGAGGAGGGCATCGCGGAGCCGATCCTGCTCGGCAACGAGGAGCTGATCCAGGGACGCATGAAGGAGCTCGGCTTCCTCGAGGATCTCAAGGACGTCAAGATCATCCGCCCCTCGACGAGCGAGTACCGCGACGAGTTCGCGCGCGCCTTCGTCGAACGGCGCGGCCGCAAGGGAGCCACCTTCCCTCTCGCCCGGGCGCTGATGAAGCAGAACAACTACTTCGCCGCGATGATGGTGGAGCTCGGCAAGGCCGACGGGCTCCTGAGCGGCATCTCGCAGAGCTACCCCGAGACGATTCGGCCCGCGATCCAGACGATCGGGGCCAAGGCCGGTTCGCGGCTCGCCGGGATTTACATGATCATCCTGAAAACTCGCGTGCTCTGGTTCGCGGATACGACCGTGAACATCGAGCCCACCGCCGAGGAGCTGGCCGACATCGCCTTCCAGACGGCGGAGTTCTCCCGAAGCTACATGAACGTCGAACCCCGCGTGGCCATGCTCTCGTTCTCGAATTTCGGATCGAATACGCATCCCCGCGCGCTGCGGGTCAAGCAGGCCGTCGATCTCCTGAAAGAGCGCCATCCCAAGCTCATCGCCGACGGCGAGATGCAGGCCGACACGGCGGTCGTGCCCGAGATCTCCGAAGAGAACTACCCCTTCAACCGGGTGCCCGGCGACGCGAACGTCCTGATCTTCCCGTCGCTCGAGGCCGGGAACATCGCCTACAAGCTGCTGGCGCGACTGGGGCACGCCGACGCGATCGGGCCCATCCTCGTGGGGATGAACAAGCCGGTCTTCGTGCTCCAGCAGGGGAGCGACGTGAACGACGTGGTGAACATGGCCGCCATCGCGGCCATGGAGATCCAGGTTCGGAGAAAGGCGGAAGCTCGTGCCAAGTCGTAAGACCGTTCTCACCGAGAAGGCCCCGAAACCGATCGGCCCCTACAGCCAGGCCGTACGCTCGGGCGACTGGCTCTTCTGCTCGGGCCAGATCGCGCTCGACCCCGCGACCGGCGCGCTCGCCGCGGCCGACGTCGAGGGCCAGGCGAAGCGCGTGCTCGAGAATCTGAAGGCGGTCGTCGAGGCCGGCGGCCTCTCGCTCGACCGCGTGGTGAAGACCACGATTTTCCTGAAATCCATGGACGACTTTCCGAAAGTGAACGCGATCTACGGTCAGTTCTTCACCGGCGAGGCGCCCGCCCGGTCGACGGTCGAGGTTTCGCGGCTTCCGAAGGACGTGCTCGTTGAGATCGAGGCGATCGCCGTCGCGGGGTGAGCGTGCGGTCCAGCAGACTCCGGAAACAAGGGGCCGGCTAGAGAAGCCTCTTCCGCGCGAGGCGCGGAACCTCGCGCTCGAAGTAGGCGCGGACATCGGACCAGTCCACGCGCTCGAGCATTCTAGGCATCGGCTCCGTTTCCGCGTCCTCGAAATAGACCAAGGCGCGCAGAGCCTGCGTGAGGAACGAGGCATCCGGAGGGAAGCGCCGCCTTGCCGCCTCCAGGGCGTACGAAAGGCCCTGCTTTCGGCAAATCCTGCGAACATCGAGGAAGTCCTTCTTCGACCCCCGCCCCAGGACGGCGCTCACCTTCATGGCGGCGATGTCTTCGATGGAAGCGACGGGAATCCCCCGCCAGGGCTCGGAGGGATTGAGGAGCGGGTAGGCGTAGTGGAAGAGACTGACCGCCGTACCGTTCAGCACGAGGTGCAGGGTTCCGTCACGGGACTCTCGAACTTCGACGCCGCCTCCCCGGCGGAGCGCCTCAACGAGCCGATCCCTTCGCTGGCCATCCAAGACCTGCGTCTGAGAGAAGAGGTCGAGGTCCAGAGAGACTCGGTGCCCCTCCCTCAGCGCCAACCCGGTTCCTCCCGCGAGGTAGAACTCACCGTTCAGAAGGGGTGCGAGACGGGCCGCCGCCGCCAGCGCCGCGCGATCCAGGACCTCTTCATGCCATTTCACGCGTGGACTCTTTCGTGAGCCGGGTGCTCGTGGGGCCCTTTCGCCATTCGAAGTCCTGGGTCGGAACCTGCACCCGGAAAACCAGCCCCCAGAAGACCTTCGCTCTCGCCGAAAGCGCACCGGCCGAAGCTGAGCCCAGAAATGCCCTGATCGCCGAGGGCCGATACCGCCGCTTCATCCAGCGAACGTCGTCGTCCGTTCCGAGCTCCATCACTCTCTTGAAAATCAAGTCGCGATGAACGCCCGCGTTGATCGAGGAGAGGTCGTACTCGGGGAAGAGGGGCCGCAGCCGCGCCGGGAGACGCTGGATAGCCGGGGGCGCCTTCTCCAGCTTCGCAACCGACTCCGCGGTGATCAGCCACTCGCCGAGGGGCTTTCCGCAGCCCTCCAGCCTCCCGTCGCCCAGAGACCGGTAGATCTGCCGCCTGGAGCGACCCAGCCTCCGGCACACCTGAGTAACGGTCAGGACCTCGCGGAGGCGACGAGCCTCTCTCCGGCGATACCAGATGCGCCCGGCTGAATCGAAGAGGAGCGCCGCTTGGTACTTCATGTCTTTCATTATGACATATACATTGAAGCCGTCAAGGAGTCGCCTCTTGGGCGAATTGGAAGCACTCAGCCCCTCAGCCGCTCGATCGCCTGCGCGGCCATGAGCCGGATGCGGTCGTCCGAATCGCCGTCGCGCACGCGCTCCAGCGCTGGGATGGCCCGCGCGTCCCCGAGCTTCACGAGGTTCTCGATCACCGCGCGTCTCACTCGAAATCCGGGCGCGGAAAGGGCCGCCTCGAGCGCCGCACGAGCGCGGTCGCCCGCGAGGTCGCGGTGGTTCTTCCCAAGGCCCGCCAGGAGCCCGAAGGCCGCCTTGCGGGTCTCGTCGTCGTAGCGGTCAGACGCGTGCTCTTCGGCCAGATCGAGCGCTCGAGGATCGGAGATCTGCGCGAGCGCGGCAAGGACTGCGGACCGCAGCCGGCCCTGGAAGCTCGGGCGCCCGAGCTGGCCGATCACGAGGTCGTAGGTGCCCGGCGCGGCGTCCTCGCCCTGCCGGAGCGATCCCACGGCCTCGAGAGCCGCGACCGCCACCGAGAGCGACCGATCGCGCTGGATGAGCCTTCGCAGCGATTCGATCGCGCGAGACAGGGGCAGCTTCGCCAGCAGCCCCGCCGACGCCCGGCGAATCCTCCAGCTCGAGTCGGCCGCGAGCGCGGCGGCCCCCTCGGGCAGGCCCGCGAGCTCGGTCGACTCGCGCTTG
>CAYJTX010000203.1:0-6669 GCA_964372615.1 uncultured Bacteriovoracaceae bacterium
GCACGTACGGTTCTGTAAGGAGCTTCGGCCGACAACGGCCGCTGTTTACTTGATGTTTCACCGGACGCTCCCCGGGTTCGTCGAAGTCATCTGTGGAAGCATGTTCAGCGGGAAGACCGAGGAGCTGCTCCGTCGCCTGAAGCGCGCCCAGATCGCACGGCAAAAGGTCCAGATCTTCAAGCCGGCGCTCGATACCCGCTTCGGTAGCGAGCACATCCAGAGCCATGATTCCAACCGGCTTCTTTCGCGCCCGGTTGAGACGGCGAAAGACATTCTCAGATTCGTGGAGGACAACACGCGAGTCATCGGCATCGACGAAGCGCAGTTCTTCGACGAGACGATCGTGGAAGTCGCCCAAAAGCTCGCGTACCGCGGCGTACGCGTGATCGTGGCCGGGCTCGACATGGATTTTCGGGGCCTGCCGTTCGGGCCGATTCCGAAGCTCCTCGCAGTCGCCGAACAGGTGACCAAGCTCTCGGCCGTCTGCGTGATCTGCGGAAACCCGGCGACCCGTTCGCAGAGAATCGCGGGTCCGTCCGGACCTGATGCTCCTCGAATCGCGGTCGGCGCGAAAGAGATGTACGAGGCGAGGTGCCGGTTCTGTCACGAACCGGATGCCGCCCTGGCGACCGAAGCCGCCGGAGCCCCGACGCCATGACGCCAAACGTTCCCCGCGATCGCCAATACGATCGGGCCAGCTTCCGGCTTTCGGAGGCGGAGCACCGCTACGGACCGAATTTCCATCTGCTCTCGGATCCGATGCTGCGAACTCAGCTGGCTCAGCTCTGCGCCGAAACAACCACGCAGCCCCTGATCAATGTTCTGATGGAGTCGATTTACTCGGCGCTACTCCGGGCTGTCGTGAACGCCGAGTTTCCGACCCGCCAGGAGGCGATTCGAACCCGGATGGCCTCCCATCATCCCGAAGGGGTCCTGCAGGGTCCCGGCGTTGATCCCGAAACCGCGGTCGTCAGCGTGAATCTAGCACGAGCCGGAACGCTCCCTTCCCACGTCTGCTACTCCGCCTTGAACTACCTCCTGAATCCCGCGCGGGTCCGGCAGGACCACCTAGGCATCGCACGAGCGACAAACGCGGCGCATCAGGTCACCGGCAGCGTCGTTTCAGGCCACAAGATCGGCGGCACGAGCGACGGCGCGATCGTGCTCATTCCTGATCCCATGGGCGCGACCGGGGGAACCCTCGTCGAGACGCTCGATATCTACAAGAAGCG
Source organism: uncultured Bacteriovoracaceae bacterium (assembly GCA_964372615.1). Classification (GTDB taxonomy): domain Bacteria; phylum Bdellovibrionota; class UBA1018; order UBA1018; family UBA1018; genus CAYJTX01. Next base: position 1,233 of record CAYJTX010000203.1, read on the forward strand.
CGGAAAGGCCCTCAAGTTCGTCGCGATGCATTGTATCGTTACCCCGGAGTATCTGAAAAACGTGTGGGCAAAACACCCGGACCTCGTCGTCTACGCCGCGCGACTTGACCGCGGGCTTTCCCCCGCCGACGTCCTCGAGACCTTGCCGGGAACCCATTGGAGTAGAGAACGCGGTTTGAATGAGCAAAGCTACATCGTACCTGGTGGAGGAGGGTTCGGAGAAATCCTGAACAATGCCTATGTCTGAAGAAAACACTAGCAAGTCACCCAAGGTCCTGATCCCGGAAGTGAAGCTCCAGGCTCGCATCCAGGAGCTCGCGCAGGAGATCAATCACGACTTCCGAGGCAAGGAGGTCACGGCTATCTGTGTTCTGAAGGGCAGCTTCGTTTTTTTCTCCGACCTGATTCGCAGACTGGACCTCCCGGTCATCTGCGAATTTCTCGGAGTGTCGAGCTACGGGAATCGAATGGTTTCCTCGGGAGAGGTCAAGGTCACGCTCGACATCAATGAGCCTCTGGAAAACCGCCACGTCCTGATCGTCGAAGACATCGTCGACTCGGGGCTCACCCTGGCCTACATCATGAGCATGCTCAGAGCCCGCAGGCCGGCGACGCTGAAAACGTGCGCCCTACTCACAAAGCCGGAATGCCTGAAAGCCGAAGTCGAAGTCGACTACCTCGGCTTCAAGATCGGCAAGGAGTTCGTGGTCGGCTACGGTGTCGATTACGCAGGAAAGTATCGTGGGCTCCCGTACATCGGCTATCTGGAGCATGACCACTGACCTGAGCATCCTGGCCCGCGCGCCGACGCGCATCGACCTGTCGGGCGGGACGATCGACATCTGGCCGATGTTCCTGTTCCTGGATAGGCCCTCGACGATCAATGTCGCGATTGACCTCTTCGCGGAGGCGCGCCTGACCGAGACCCGGTCCGGCGGCGACGTCAGGCTCCGATCCGAGGACCAGGATCGCGAGGTGGTGTTCCCCTGGAGCGCGCTGGAAAACATCGAGGTCCCGCCGACGCTTGAACTTCACCTCCGGCTCGTCCGACATTTCGCACGAGAACGACGCGATCGCGGAAAGGCGGCGGCAGCCTCAGCCCTCACCTTGACGACGGTCGCGCGCAGCCCAGCCGGAGCCGGTCTCGGCGGCTCCTCGTCGCTTGCAGTCGCGATGGCCGGGGCCCTTCGGGCCTGGTCGACGGAAGGACTGGAATTCGACGCCCTTCGCGACGGGGAGGCCCTGATCGGCATAGTCCGGGACGTGGAGAGCGCGGTCATCCGGGTGCCCACCGGGCTTCAGGACTACTATGCCGCCGTCTTCGGAGGGCTGCAGACCCTTCGCTGGCGCTCGGGAATGAGCGCGCGCATGGCTTTTCCGGGGAAGATTTTTCAGGGAGTCGAGAACCGGCTCGCGCTTTTCTACTCGGGTCAGTCACGAAACTCAGGGATCAACAACTGGACCCTCTTCAAGGGATTCATTGATGGCGATTCGAAGGTGCGCGAGCGATTCGCCGGAATTTCAGCGGCAACCCGTGAGCTCGAGGGCGCGCTTCACGACGGAGATTGGCAGTCGGCGGGCCGCGCGATCGCGGCCGAGTGGCAGTTTCGGCGGGAGCTCGCGCCCGGAATCACCACTCCAGAGGTCGACCGGGCCTTGGCGATCGGCCGAGACGAAGGAGCCATTGCAGGCAAAGTATGCGGGGCGGGAGGGGGTGGCTGTTTCTTCGCTTTTTTTCCAGATGAAGACCCGTCGCGGAAGGCGAACCTCACAAAGAAGGTTTGCGCCCTGGGTATTCAGCCGCTCGCCTTCAACGCGGTCCACCGGGGCCTCGAGGTCCGGGTGAATCCAGCCCCATGACCGAGCCTTACCGCGCTCCTCATTCACGCCGATATCTGGGAATCGAGCTCGCCGGCGCCAAGAACGCCAAGACATCGATCGCGGCTATTGAGTATTATCCGAAGGAGCGAAAGACCTTTCTACTCGACATCTACGAGCGCATCTCAGCCGGGGATGGAAAGAGCGGGGACGAGGCTCTGCTCGGCGCGGTGAGGGAACTGGGCGAGGGCGTCTCGCGCGTGGGGGTCAATGTCGCGCTCGACCTGCCGCCCTGCCTGACCTGCACGAGAAAGTCCTGCCCGCTGCCGGCGAAGTGCACGGTCCCGACGGTGCGCTGGATGCGTGAGACGGTTCGAAAGGCCGAGAAGGGAGCGCGTCGACAGGGGAAGAGCCGCGAGATCACTCCCTACACGCAAAGGCCATTCGAAATCTGGGCCCGCTATCATCTCCTGGGAGGTCTGCCCGAGGGCCAGCGCTTCGAGATCGACGAAACCATGGGAGGGAACCGAGCGCCGCTCACCAGCCGAATGCACTTCCTGTCTCGCCACCTCTCGCAATTCGAAAAGGTCGAAGTCTGGCCGAAGCTCACGGTAGCGCAGCTCGGCCTGCAGCTCGGTCTCTCCCGTCGCATCATGTCCAGTTACCGCAGGCTGGAGGAGGGCGCCCACGCCCGAAGCGAGATTCTCGAGGCCCTGGTCGACCAGAAGGATATCTTCATCTACGAGCGGGATCTGAAGACCCTATCCACGCACCTTTCGACCTTCGACGCCTTTTTCTGCGCCTACACGGCCCTGTTGTCTGACCTCGGTCAGTGCGCTAAAATTCCCAAAGGATTTCCAGCGCATACCGGTTGGGTTCAGTATCCCAGGCCAGTCTGGAAAAACGAGGACTGACCTACATGCTCTCTTACGCCCTACGAAGAGTCGCGGGAGCCGTCCCGACACTGCTGCTGCTTGCGACGTTGACGTTTTTCACCCTACGACTGGCTCCAGGCGGGCCGTTCGACACGGACCGCGCGTTTCCCCCGGAGGTTCAGGCGAACATCAACGCCAAGTACGAGCTGGATCTTCCCGTGGCTTCGCAATTCTTCAACTGGCTTTGCGACGTCGCCCGCGGGAATTTGAGAGAATCCTTCCAGTACCTGGGCCGACCGGTCGCGGAGATCATCTCAGAAACCCTCCCGGTGTCCTGCGTGCTCGGGTTCTGGTCCCTCCTCTTCGCGCTCGGCATGGGCATTCCGCTCGGCTGCGTCGCCGCTTGGGCCCGGGGCACGTGGCTCGACGCGTCCGCGATGTTCATTGCGGTTTCAGGCGTCAGCCTCCCAAGCTATCTGGTCGCGAGCCTGCTCGTACTCGTTTTCTCCCTTCACCTGGGTTGGTTTCCACCCGCGCTCTGGGAGGACACCTCGTCCATGGTTCTTCCCGTCGTCACGCTCGGCTTCCGGCCCATGGCCATCATTGCCCGCCTCACGCGGGCCGCGATGATCGAGGCCCTCAGCGCCGACTACATCCGCACGGCTTACGGCAAGGGGCTCTCCACGACGAAGGTCATTTTCAAACACGCGCTCAAGAACTCACTCATTCCAGTGCTCACGGTGCTCGGACCGATCGCTGCCAATTTGGTCACCGGTTCGTTTCTCGTCGAAATCGTCTTTCAGATTCCAGGACTCGGGAAGCACTTCGTCACCGCGGTCATGAACCGGGATTACCCGCTTGTGATGGGAGTCACGCTTACCTACGGCACAATCCTGATCGTGAGTAACCTGACGGTCGATTTGGCCTGCGCCTGGGCCGACCCGAGGATTCGTCTGACATGAGCGGCAGCGGCTCCAGACGCGGCTTTCGCCGTCTGCTCTCGCACCGGCTGGCGTCGGCAAGCCTCTTGTTTCTCGCGGGTGTTTCAACATTAGCGGTGTGCGCTCCCTACGTGACTCAGTTCATGTACGACGAGCAGAATATCCCGGAGAAGCTTGAGGGTCCGTCAGCCCGCCATTGGTTCGGAACCGACAATCTCGGGCGCGACCTCTACAGCCGGATCATTTACGGCGCCCGCATGTCGCTCGCCGTCGGTGTATCGACGGCCCTGATCGCGCTTCTGCTCGGGACGTTCACGGGGGCGATCGCGGGTTACCGCGGCGGCTGGGTCGACCACATCCTCATGCGGCTGGTAGACGCCTTCTACATCTTTCCGTCTCTGCTGCTGGCGATCCTGCTCATGGTGCTTCTCGGTCGCGGCTTCATGGGAATCCTGCTCGCGCTCGGACTCACCGCCTGGGTGACCCAGGCCCGCCTGGTCCGCGGACAGGTCCTGCAAGCGAAGGAGCAGCCCTACGTGGAGGCAGCCCGCGCCATCGGAGTCTCGGGCGCGGGAGTCATCGTCCGCCACATTCTTCCGAACCTCTGGGGTCCGATCATCGTGTCTCTGACCTACCAGATCCCGACGAACATCATGGCCGAGAGCTTTCTCTCGTTCATAGGCCTGGGATTGCAGCCGCCCCTCTCCTCCTGGGGAACGCTCGCGAACGAGGGCTTTCGCGCGATGAAGAGCTATCCCCACCTCATCATCTTTCCGGGACTCGTGCTTTTTCTCACGATGGTCGCGTTCAACTACCTCGGTGACGGCCTTCGGGACTGGCTCGACCCCAAATGCCGGGAAGTTCCAGAGTCGGGGTAAGTCACTTCCAGCCGATGAGATAGCTGCGAGCCAGATACCAGAGAATGGTCCAGGCCGGCAGCACGATCATCACGAAAGCTGCACCTCCCCGGTGTCGTTCGGCCCGCCCCCCGGCGAGTCCTTGCGAGGGACTAGTAAAAGGCACGTGCCCTTTGCCCGCGGCACAGGGCCACAGATCCCAAACAGCGTGATTCCCGATGCTTAGTGACCTACAGGCGATGCCCGAAAGGCTCCGCGCAAGGTCCGGTGGCGGCCCTTCCCCACAAAACTCTGCCGGCATTCGCCTCCAGACCCATTCAAGGGCGGCCTCCCGGCTATAGAGGATTCCGACAATCCTCATGCGTCACGCAACCCCTGGCATATGCATTGCTGTTCCGGTATCTCCGCAAAGGGAGCAAATCGACCATGACCACGACGAAAATCCTGTTTCTGAGACGCACTGCCTCTCTTCAGCTCATCGGACTGGCGTTGACGGCCGCTGCCTGGGCTGGAGTGGATTCCTTGGAGGTCATTCGCGCGGCAGATCGCTCGCGGGGTGGAAGCGAAAAGGGCCTGACCTGGACCGCTGAGGTCGAGAGCCAGGAGGACGGCGAGAAAAATGTGAGATCCTACCTCATCAAGACCAAGAACAGTGACGCCCTGGTCGAGCAGCTCACGCCCGCCAAGAACAAAGGCGAGTTGATGCTTTTCAACTCCACGAACCTCTGGTTCTACAAGAACGGACTGAAAAAGCCCGTCACGCTCTCTCGTCGCCAGAAGCTCTCGGGCCAGACGGCCAATGGAGACATCTCGGCGACGGACTATGCTACCCACTACAGCGCAACGATCGAGGGCGAGGAGGCGGTCGAGGGGGTCGCGGCCTATCGGTTTCACCTCAAGTCGAAGAGCTCGACCACGACCTACGACCAGATCCGCTACTGGGTCT
>CAYJTX010000204.1:0-6662 GCA_964372615.1 uncultured Bacteriovoracaceae bacterium
CTCGGGAGCAGAGGGAGCCTGGGAGGCCGCCCTCGGCTTCAACTTCAACAGGAGCGATTACACGGGCGACAACTTCAACTGGACGAGACGCTGGGGGGCGTCGATCGGCTTCCACTTCAGCGAGCGGTCAGGGGTCGAGTTCGCGCTCCAGGACATCGTCGATCGCACGAAAATCGACGGGCTCGAGAACACGACGTTTCACGACCAGATTTACAGCGTCAACTGGGTGCAGGCACTGGTCGGCCGGAAGGTCGCGATCCAGCCGTATTTCAAGATCGGGATCGGCCAGCTGAACCGCGAATCCGAAGGCGAGTACGCGAACGGCGCAAGGCCCCCCGCGCGCCTTGACTCCGTGACCGGCGTGCTCGGCGCGGGCCTGAGGCTTTACCTGACCCGGACCTTCGCGGTCCGGGTGGAGGCGACGAGCTACCTCGCCGGCGGGAGCATCCGAACTTGGAAAGACAACGTTTCGTTCGCCTTCGGCGCATCGCTCTTCTTCTAGCGTTCGCGACGCTGGCCGCGGGATCAGGCGGCTGCACGAGCGTGCGTTACCTTCTGCAGGCTGGCCACGGCCAGTGGGCGCTCTTCAACCGGGCGCGCCCGATTCCGGAGGTCATCCGCGACGAGAGAGTCCCGGCGCGAATCCGAGACCTGCTCGCCGAGATCGCCCCCCTGAAGTCGTACGCGGAATCCAAGGGCATCCGCGCCACCTCGAGTTACACCGAGTACGTCGCGCTCGACCGGCCGGCCGCCGTCTGGGTAGTGAGCGCCTGCGAGCGGCTGCGCTTCGAGGCCAAGGAGTGGGAGTTCCCGATCGTGGGGAAGTTTCCCTATCTGGGCTGGTTCAGCCCGGAGTCCGCCGAGGCGTTCGCGGCCGAGCTGCACGCGGAAGGGTGGGACGTGGATGTGCGGAGCGCGCGCGCCTACTCGACACTGGGGTGGTTCCGAGATGCCGTGCTCTCCTCGATGATCCCGGAGGGGGCGGAGGCGCTCGGGGAGCTCGTCGATAGCGTGATCCACGAGTCCGTGCACGCGACGGTCTACGTGAAGGGTCAGGCGCCGTTCAATGAGAGCCTGGCGAGCTTCGTGGCGCAGGCGCTCGCCCGCGACTACCTCATGGCGGCCAAGGGAGGGGGCTCGCCTGAGCTGCAGGCGTATTTGAAGTCCCGGGCGGACGATGTTTCTCGCGGGCAGAAACTCCACGCGGCGTATCTCGAGCTTGAGAGCCTCTACTCGTCGTCGGCGGAGGAGGCCGAGAAGCTCGAGCGCAAGGGGGCGATTCTCGCTCGGCTGAAGGGTGAGCTGGGCGGCCGCCGCGACCACAACAACGCGTCCCTCGTGCAGTTCAAGACGTACGACTCGGACCGCCGTGCCTTCGAGGATCTCCTCCGTTCCTGCCAGGGAAACTGGGCGCGGATGCTCGACCGGCTGAAGTCGCTCAGCCCGGCCTCGTTCAGCCAGCCCCAGCAGGAAGACCTGACGCCGGTCCTGCAGCCGCTCGCTCGCGCCGGGTGCTAGCCGGCGCCGTTGACCTGGACCTCGATCGTGCCCTGGACGGTGTGCGTCTGGTAGATCGTGCGCAGCGGGCAGTACGAGCCCTGCATGTAGTACGGGAAGCTGTAGTAGCACATCGTCTGGTTGTAGATGTAGTACGAGTAATTGTAGTTACAGCTCGTCCAGATCTGGCAGTAGTAGTCGTAGCGCGTCGCTTCGACCTTGATCTTCACGGGCGGGTGGCCCGGGCCCACGCGGCTCGAGAGATCGACGGTATGCTCGCCTGCGGCGCCCGAGCAGCTCGAGCTTCCGCCGTCGACCGCCAGCGTCGAGGTCGTGACCGAGGCTCCGATATTCGCGCTGGTGTTGGCGTTGATCACCTGGACTTTGTACTCGATGCACTTGTACTGGGCCGAGGCGTTCGAGTAGCCCGGAAAGCTGATCTGGCCGGCCCCACGGGCGATGATCTTGACGTTGAGAAGGTTGTCCGTCGAGATCACGTCGGTCGTGTAGCTCGGCGCGCTTCCGCCTGAGCCCGTGACGGAGAAGTCGTCGCTCCAGGCCGGAACGAAGGTCCCGCTGCTTGAGCTTGAGCTGCCGGAGCTTGAGCTCGAGCCTCCCGCGAAGGAGCCTCCGCCCGAGGTGCTCGTGCCGTCCGCGTTCTGAATCACCGGGTCGTCTTCGTCGGCGCGGTAGGAGGTTCCTCCGCAGCCAGACAGGAATGCCACTGTGGCCAAAGAAAGGCCCAGGGCTGAAATCGTTTTTCGGTTCCGCATACTCCACTCCTCTTCACAACATCCACACGACTCGTTACGTAAGTCGTCTCGCGCTTGAATCCGCTCCGCAGTCAGTCGGCGCGAGTCTCCATCTTCGAATTTGCAACCACGGTGCCAACCTGGCTCAGTGGTTTAATCACCGCTCAGTCGCCTCGTTCCATGGCGGCCCGCACAGCTGTCAAAGTCGTCGTCAGATCGGGTCGGTATCGTCCGTCTCGAGGGTCACTGTTCCGTTCCACGGATGCGTCGAGTAGACATCCGTCATATCGCAGTACATCTGGTAGTTCAGGCACCAGTAGTCGTACTTCGGCTTCTCGATCGTCACGAGGACCCACTGGCGGCAGCCTGTCGCCGTCGCTCCGCACGCCTTCGTAAAGGCGGTCGAGAAATCCTGTACCGAGCTCTCCTGAGCCGGCTGATTGAATCCATTGTAGAGAACCGAGGTCGTCCGGTTGCTGGTTCCCACGGTCAAGGTGACCGACATTCTTGAGTAGTTGGGAGAAAAGCCCGATCCGCTCACCTTCTTGTCCTGGATGCCCGGGCGGAACTTCACCTTGAGGCGGTCCTTCACCCTGACCCAGATCGATCCCTTGCCGTTCACGCCGGTTGCGTCCACGCGCGTCTCCTGCGGCGGCGTTCCAGTCGAGGTCGACGACGAGGAAGTCGAGGACGACGAAGCCGTCGCCGCCGAGCTGCTGGAGGTCACGGTTCCCGACGAGGAGCTGGACGTGCCCGAGGCACCGCTCCAGGTTCCGTCTTCGTAGGTCGTCGTTCCGGCGCTTCCCTTCTTGGAGGTCGAAGTTTTGCCCTGGGTGTTGGTCTGGCGGTAGACGCCGTTCGGATTGCCGCAGGCGGAGGCGGTCAGAGCGAGGGCCGCGACGATCGTCATCGTCGCTGCCCGCTCTCCTGCACGCGAGCCTCTCGGCTCGCCGCGCCTCTGCAACTTCAGCTCAACCTTGCTTGTACTCCACGTCCGCATCACAGGATCAACCTCTCAGCACCTCGGAGGACCGACCCGATGGGCTCGGGACGATCTCCTCAATTCAGCGTTCACCGGGCGCTTCTCCAGCTGGCGCCACTGCTGCGGGTTTGAACTCCCTGTGTCAGTGCAACCCTGGGGCCAATGTGGCACACCCCCCATCGATCTCCGCTGAAAGCCCATGAGAACGAGGGTATTTGGGGGTCTTGGAGAGTCGCCTGCGGGCCAGCGAGGGCGTCGAGGTGTCGGGCCCCGGAACAGGCAGGTGTCGAGAGTTTGGACAGTCCGGTCGCGCAGCTTGACTGACGCCTGCGCGAGTACACTGGGAGTAGTAAGGAGGGTTCTGAGGTGCCGGAGACCGCCGTCCTGATGTGCCACGCGCCCGTCGTGATTCCAGCGATCGCGGGTGATCGCGAGGAGGAGATTCGTACTTCCACGCTGGCCATGAGAGAGGCCGCTACCCGAGTGGTCCAATCGCTCCCCGATGCGCTGATCCTGTTTTCTCCGCATGCGCCTCGAGTGAGATCCGCCTACGGTATTTTCGGCGCCGAGCGCCTCGAGGGCAGTTTCGCGAGATTCGGGCGCGCGGAGATCGGCGGCTCGTTTCTGGGGGCGCCCCAGCTGGCTCGTGCGATGGCGGGAGCGGCGAGCGCAACGGGCGTGGGAGTCGATGTTTTTTCCGAAAACGTCGAGCTCGATCACGGCTCCCTGGTTCCGCTGTGGTTCCTTCAGGAAGCCGGATGGTGCGGCCCCACGCTCGTGATTTCCCTTCCCTCCGGCTCCCGGCTGGAGGATCACGCGCGCGCGGGCGGCCTGTTCGCGGCGGCGCTCGGTAGGTTGGGTATCCGGGCCGCGTGGGTCGCGTCGGGCGACATGAGCCACCGCCTGGCAGCAGACGCGCCTGGAGGCTTTGCATAACGAGCTCAATACCGCCACGGACGCGGCCGGAAGGTCGTTGCCGACAGGAACTACCTTTCAGTCCGCGAAATCGATGAAGGGCTGCGCGAGGTCGCGGGCGAAGACGTCCTGGATACCCTCCTTCTCGCCGCGTCGGCGACAGGTGGCTCGTCCGAGGGGGGAAGGGTTCACTCCTACGAGGCTCCCTTCGGAGTGGGCTATCTGGTCGCGACCTTGAGCCGGGATCAGGAATTCTCCAGAAAGCTCGTCACGGCCGCGAGGAGGGGCTTGTCGAGCCGAGAGGCTCACGCGCAAACGGCGGTTCTCGCGCCGCGCGAGCTGGCCTGGGCGAAGGGCGTCTTCGTGACGCTCTGGCGAGGAGAGGACCTTCGTGGCTGCATCGGGCGCTTCGATCGCGCCTTTGCCACGGACATCGAGCGGGAGGTCGCCGACTGCGCCCTGCGATCGGCGACGTCGGATCCGAGATTCGAGCCGGTGACGAGCGACGAAGCCCTCGGCCTCGGAATCGAGATCAGCCTGCTCGGAGGTCTGGAGGCGGTCTCGAATCCACGAACAGAGCTCGATCCAGCGCGCTGGGGCGTCGTGGTTACGGACGGCAAGAGGCGTGGCACCCTGCTCCCGGGTGTTGAGGGAGTCCGGACGGCGTCAGAGCAGATATCGATCGCGATGCGGAAGGCCGGCCTCGCGTCGGGAGCGCCGGTGGACCTTTTCCGCTATCCCGTCGTGAAGATAACGGAGGACGCATGAGCCTTCCCGGGCCATCGATTCACCCCGGCCGCTGGTGGAGCCGCCTGGCGGACGGAAGAGTCCACTGCGATCTCTGTCCGCGCGGCTGCTCTCTCAAGCCGGGCCAGAAGGGCTTCTGCTACGTGCGAGAAGCCACCGAAGATGGAATGGTGCTCACCACCTACGGGCGCTCAAGCGGCTTCTGCGTTGATCCGGTCGAAAAGAAACCGTTGAATCATTTCCTGCCGGGAACGCCGATCCTGTCGTTCGGGACAGCGGGCTGCAACCTCGGATGCAAATTCTGTCAGAACTGGGACATCAGCAAGGCGCGCAAGGACGACAAGCTCATGGCGAGCGCCTCGCCCGAGCGGATCGCCGAGGCGGCCGTGCGGGCCGGCTGCTCGAGCGTCGCGTTCACCTACAACGATCCGGTCATCTTCGCCGAGTACGCGATCGACACCGCGATCGCGTGCCGCGAGCGCGGAATCCGTCCGGTTGCGGTGACCGCGGGCTACATCACGGCCGCCGCGCGGCCCGAGTTCTACGCGGCGATGGACGCGGCCAACGTCGATCTCAAGGGCTTCACCGAGGACTTCTACCAGAGGCAGTCGATGGCGCACCTGGCGCCGGTGCTCGAGACGCTCGAGTGGGTGGCCAAGGAGTCGCGCATCTGGCTTGAGATCACGACGCTGCTGATCCCCGGGCTCAACGACTCGGACACGGAAGTCGGAGCGATGTGCGAATGGATCGCAGATCGCCTGGGCTCCGAGGTACCGCTCCACTTCACGGCATTCCACCCCGACTTCAAGATGATGGACCGGCCCCACACGCCTCCCGAGACGCTCCGTCGGGCGCGGGAGATCGGTCGGAAGGCGGGCCTCCAGTTCGTCTACACGGGAAACGTCCGCGATCTCGACGGTGGGACGACGTATTGCCCCGGCTGCGGCTCGGCCCTGATTGTGCGGGACTACTACGACGTGGTCTCCTACGGCCTGAAGGCTTCGGCGTGCGGTCAGTGCGGAAGAGCGATTCCAGGCGTGTTCGGCGAGGCCGCCGGGAAGTGGGGGACGCGGCGGGTTCCGCTGGCGGTGTAGGCCTTTGTAAAGAAACGATCAGCTGCACCAGACGACTCCCGACTTCGACTCCACCCAGCGTGGGAGTTCCTTGCCGTAATGGTCGTCCACCGCGCCGCGCTTGAGCTTCATCGTCGGCGTGAGAAAGCCGTTGTCGATCTGCCACTCGTCGCGAGTGACCACGACCAGGCATGCCAGGCGCTCCCACTCTTCGACCTGGGCGTTCACTCCCTCATGCAGGGCGGTGAGCTCGGCCTCGAGCGCAGGGCGGTCCAGCGCGCCCACCGCCAGCTGTTTGCGCAGCCCTTCGGCCAGCATGACGAGCGCCAGCGGTTGCGAGAGTCCCGAGCCCGTCACGCAGGAAAGCTCGATCGAGCTGTGCGCGTTGATGAGGTTCTCGATCGGCGCCGGCGCAATGTACTTGCCCTTGCTGGTCTTGAAGAGCTCCTTCACCCGGCCCGTGATCTTCAGGCGACCCTGCTCGTCGCGTTCCCCGCGATCGCCTGTCTTGAAGTAGCCGTCCTCGGTGAAGGATTGCTTCGTGAGGTCGGGCAGCTTGTAATAGCCCTTCATGCAGCCCGGACTCTTGATCAGGATCTCGCCCTCGGGGCTGAGCTTCACGTCCACGCCCGGAAGCGCATAACCGACATAGCCCACGCGAGATTTCCCCGGAAACGAGAAATGCGAGCAGACGAA
>CAYJTX010000205.1:0-6639 GCA_964372615.1 uncultured Bacteriovoracaceae bacterium
GCTCGCCGCCTCGAGCGGCGCCGGGATCTTCAGCGGCGCCCGGCTCGGCTGGCTCTACTCCGAGGCGCTGCCCGAGCTGGACGGACGGCTCCAGGTCGTGCTGGAAGGAGTGCGTGCGCCCGAGCTCGTGCGATGCCCCCCGGAGGCTCGCCTGCGGCTGGAGGACGCCGGCTCCGGAGCCCTCGCCGTCGTGGCACGCATGGTCTATGGCGACCCGCCCCTCGCCGAAGTGGCGCCGGACGGCTCGCTCGACACCTCCCGCACGGACCGCGTTCCGGTACGCGACCGCGAGGCCGAGCAGGCGCTCGCGCATCGGCTGCGCTCCGAGCTCTTTCTCCAGCCGGGCCGCCTGACCCGCTTCGAAGGCGACGAAGCCATCGCGTTCCACGCGCGCGCGGCGGCGTGGAGACTGGAGGGCTCCGGGGCGGCGTCCTTCAGCGTGCGCGGTCGCCTGGAGCCCCGCGTGGAGTGGACCGGAGCCGCCGCGACCGGACTCTCCTTTGGCGTCGCCGGTGGAGGTCGCACGGACGCGCGGTCCGTCCTAGCGTCGTGGCGCGAAGGTCGAGCGCACGTATCGCTCGCAGGCGGCGGCTGGGCAGAGCTCCCGCGCGACTGGCTCGACCGCTTCGGCGCGATCGCCGAGCGCCTGCTCAAGGCTGTCGAGGCGCAAGCCTCGCGGCTTGAAGAGGCGAGCCGCTTGGACCCCTCGGCCGGCGCGCGCATGTCCGCGCTTCTCGACGCCCTCGCCCTCGCCGAGGCGACCGAGGCGCCGCTGCCGAACCCCGTCCAAGCGATCCGCGACCGCCTTCGCGGCACGGCCGAACCGCCGACCGTCGATATCCCGGCGGACTTCCGCGCCACGGGCGCCCACCTCCGCGATTATCAGCGCCAGGGCCTCGACTGGCTCGCCTTCCTGCGCGCGCTTGGAGCGGGCGCCCTGCTCGCCGACGATATGGGGCTCGGAAAGACGCTGCAGACGCTCCTTTCTCTGCCGACGGGTTCGCCGTGCCTCATCGCCGCCCCGACCAGCGTGCTCGCGACGTGGGGCGAGCAAGCCGCCCGTTTCCGCCCCTCGCTGGAGGTCGCGCTTTACCACGGCCCTCGGCGGCAGTGGCCCGCGCAGCCACGGGTCGTCCTCACGAGCCACGGGCTTCTGCGCCAGGAATCCGATCGCTTCGGCGCTCAGGTGTGGGACACCTTCGTCCTCGACGAAGCCCAGGCGATCCGAAATCCGGAGAGCGAGCTTCGCGCGGCGGCCCGCGCGGTTCAGGCTCGCCATCGCGTCGCCCTGACTGGCACTCCCATCGAAAACAACCTCTCGGACCTCTGGAGCGTGCTGGATTTCCTCAACCCCGGCGTCCTCGGTACGCGCGAGGAGTTCGAGGTGGCGATTTCAGCACCGGTGGCTCGCGGCGATGCGCGGGCGACCGCCGAGCTGAGATCCCGCGTGCGCCCCTTCACTCTTCGGAGGCTCAAGGCCACAGTCGCACCCGAGCTGCCGGAGCGGACCGAGTCCGTCCTGCGCTTCGAGCTCTCCCTTTCCGAGCGCGAGCTGTACTCCGGCCTGCTCGCCGCCACTCGCGAGCGCGTTCTCGAGGCGCTCGGCGAGGGATCGGGCGGCCTCACGCTGGGCGCCCTCGAGGCGCTCCTGAGGCTGCGGCAGGCCTGCTGCCATCCGTCGCTCGTGCCCGGCTCGGGGTCGCCGCCGGAGGCCCCTTCCTCCAAGCTCACGCTCCTCGTGGAGTCGCTCCAGTCCGCCGCCGCCGCCGGGCACCGATCGCTCGTGTTCTCCCAGTGGACTTCGCTTCTGGACCGGGTCGAGCCGCTCCTCACGGAGTCAGGGCTCGCCTTCGATCGGCTGGATGGCTCGACCCGCGACCGCGCGGGCGTCGTCGAGCGCTTCCAGTCCGCTTCGGGCCCGCCCGTGCTCCTGCTTTCGCTCAAGGCGGGCGGAGTCGGGCTGACTCTCACTGCCGCGGATCACGCCTATCTGCTCGACCCCTGGTGGAACCCGGCTGCCGAGGACCAGGCCGCCTCCCGCGTCCACCGGATCGGCCAGGACCGGCCCGTTTTCATTCACCGGCTCGTCGCGATCGGAACCGTTGAGGAGCGCGTGCTCGCGCTCCAGGCCTCCAAGCGTGACCTCGCGGCGGCGGCGCTCGGAGGCGAGCCGGATGGCTCGCGTGGAGACGAAGCCCCGCTCGCCCGCGCCCTCACCCGCGACGAGTGGCTCTCGCTGTTGACTGAGCCCGACGAGGCGGCTAGTCCTGAGTCTCGATGAAATCCTACGCGCTCGTTTTCTGGACCGGAGCCGCCTTAGTCGCCGTCGCCCTCGCGGGAACGATCGGCACCTCCGTCACGCAGAGGCCCCGGACCGCGGCACCCACCGCGCCGATCGCGGTACCGGCCGAGATCCGGTAGTCCACCCGCACGACGCGGGTGACGTCGGGACATACGCGCGTTCTCAGGATCTCGACCAGTTCTTCCCCACCCAAGGTACGGGGAAGATCGACCAGAATGAGCCAGGGATCCGGCGCCCCTCCCTCGAGCCGAAGCAGGGCCTCGCCGCCGCAGCACGCGGTGTCCGTCTCGAAGCCTTGAGTCCGGAGGAGCGTGGCCATCCGTTCCCGCGCGTCGTCGTCTTCCCGAATCAGCAACACCCTCTTCGTCTGGCTCATCTTTCGTTTCTCCTGCCAGCACTCCACTGAAAGAGCCGCGCCGACACGAAAGGACACCAGGTCTTCGAATTTGCTCGGCGCGCGCAGCGCCGCGGTTTCACTGGCCCCGAGTCGCTCCCGACACGCAGGTCGCCGAGGACACATTCCGGTGGGCCGCGAACACGGTTAGATTGTTCGAACGGGCGCAGTACAGAAAGGCCGGTCAACCGATGGGAGTCTCCCCGTACGCGGAAATCACAAGCGCGCTCAATGAAGTCACGGACCGCTGGAGCCAGGTCTCCTCCCGGCGCGCGATCGGGCAGGAATCGACGCTCCAGTTCCAGAGCCGCATCGACCCGGAGCTCAAGGCCGTCCACGACTACCTCTCGGGGCGCGTGCCCGAGAAGGGCTCGAACGTCGTCGCCCTAGTCAGCAAGATGAACTTCTGAGGGGAAAACTCTCGATCCGCTCCAGCGCCTTCCCGCGACGGTAGTAGCTCTCGCCCGCCGCCCGGATCCGCGCGCCGCCCAAGCAGATTTCGCCCTGATAGAAAACCACGTACTGGCCCGGCGTCACGGCCCGCTGCGGGCGATCGAACTCCACGAGCAGGCCGCCGTCGGAACCGCTCGACGCCCAGCAGCCCTGATCCTCCTGCCGGTAGCGGACCTTCGCCCTGCAGCGGAGCGGAAGCGTCGGCGCCTCGCCCGAGATCCAATGTGGCCGGGTCGCCTCAAGCTCGTCGCAGTACAGAGCGGGATGCTCCCCCCCCCGCTCGACGTAGACGACGTTGCGCTCGACGTCCTTGGCGACGACGAACCAGCGCTCGCCTTCGCCGCCCAGGCCCAGGCCTCTTCGCTGGCCGAGCGTGTAGAGCTGGACCCCGCGGTGCCCTCCCACCGGCGTTCCGTCGAGACGGCTGAACGCCCCGGGCCTTCCCTTCACGTAGCGTGAGAGAAACTTCGGGAAGTCCCGCTCGCCGATGAAGCAGATCCCGGTGCTGTCGCGCTTCTCTGCCGTCGCCAGCCCCAGCGAGGCCGCGATCCTGCGTACTTCGGTTTTCCGCAGCTCCCCGACCGGAAAAAGCACTCGCCGGAACGCCTCCGACTCGACGGCATGCAGGAAGTAGGACTGATCCTTCGCGGGATCGACGGCTTTCAGCAACCGCCCGCCCTCGCCTACCCGCGCGTAGTGTCCCGTTGCGACCCAGTCGGCGCCGAGCTCGCGCGCCCTTCCCAGGAAGGCGCTGAATTTGATCTCGCGATTGCAGAGCACGTCGGGATTCGGCGTGAGCCCGGCCTCGAAGTCACGCACGAACTCAGCGAACACCGACTCGCGGTACTCACGCACAAGCTCGATCGAGTAATAAGGGATGCCAAGCCGGTCGCAGACACGAACGACGTCTCGGAAATCCTTCGCGGCCGGACACTCGCCGCCGTCCTCGTCATCCCCGTCCCAGCTCTTCATGAACAGCCCCACGACCCGGTAGCCCCGCTCCAGGAGCAGCGCTGCGGCGACGGAAGAGTCCACCCCCCCCGACATGCCCACGACGACCGTCTCGTTCTTACTGGCTGGCGTCCGCCCCATACGAGCGGACTGCTTAGCCTAGGGCTTCGCGCCCGTCGAGACGGTCAGGTCGCAGGTCGCCTGTACTTCGTAGTAGTGAGAAGGTTGAGAGGCTTGGGCAGCCCTGAAATAGGCCCGAAGTCGCTTGGGGACGAACTTCGAAGGGTCCAGGGCGCGGCAATACCGCTTGATGGCCTCCCCGCACTGGGTGGGGTCATCCGCGTCCAGCCTGAGCCTGATCATGTGCTTGAGCACGCCAAAGCCCCTCGGGTCGGCGGTCCCCACCTCGCGAAGAGAACCATAGAGAAAACAGCGAGGCTCGGCGGGGGTTCCGGTCCCGATACCATTCCCCGCCCACCCGCTTCTCAGGGCGAGCCACCCGCTAGCCCACCCCACGACGATGAGGCCTACGAAACACGACAAGCCGAATCGGCTACTCATCCTTCCACAAGTTTACCCCCCCATTCGCCATCCGGACAGGCTGTCCGACCGCCAATTAATGCACTCAGTCATTCCAATTCCCGTGCAAACTCTAAGGCAACTTTCACCCCTGAGGAGGTCACCATGCGCATTACCTCTTGGCGCTTCTGGCTCGCCGTATCTTCCATCGGGATCCTGGCTACCGTCTCCGATCCGAGCTCGTCCGCCTCGGGACCGGAAAAGCCGGGAGCCAAGGCCGCCGCGACTCCCAACGAGACGGAGGAGGGACTGGACCTCAAGAAGCGCTTCCATGAGTTCGCGCGCGAGGCCTTTCGCCTGCGCTGGGAGCTCGAGGACAAGTGGGTGAACGCGGATCGAACGTTCCTCGACGAGCTTCGCAAGACGATCCGCGACGCCGACACGAAGGCTCGTGACGAGGTTCTGGGCGGAATCGACTGGAAGCGCGCCCGCAGGGAAGCGAAGGACCGCCGGCGCGTGCTGCTCGCCGACATCAAGCAACGCATCAAGGTGAAGCGCGAGCAGCTCGAGCTCGAGCTCATGCGCTTCCAGCAGGACCGCGAGAAGGAGCTGAAGGAGTTCATGGAGAAGCTGGAGCTGGATCTCGCGACCTACAGCAAGGACAAGGCGTTCCAGCGCGCGCGGGACGACTTCCGCAACGCGCGCGAGGAGCTTCGCAACGAGCTCAAGCGCTGGCACTCGTGGATGAGGGCCCAGCGGATCAAGGAAGTCCCCTCGCCCTGAGCGACCGATGTCGATGGCCGGCTTTCTCAGCCTCGTGGTCGCGGCGCTCACGATCGCGAGCGGTTTCGTAGGCTGGCGGCTGCACTCGTGGTCTCGCCGCTGGCGGCGCGGGCCGCTCGTGCTCTGGCTCTCGCTCGCCGGGTTCGTCGCGCTCGAGACCGCTGCGCCGCTTACCTACCGGGCTTACGGCGCGGCGGCCCAGGCGCTCCAGTGGGCGGCCTATCTCCTGATGGGATGGATGGCGATGGTGCTGTTCCTCCTTCTCGTTCGGGACCTCGTCCGGTGGATCGGCTGGCTTCTCAGTGCAGCCGCGAGGGTCATGCCCGCCTTCGTCGCCCCGGCGCGAGCGATCGATCCCGCTCGGCGCGTTTTTCTCTCGGTCGCGGCTCCGGGAACGCTCATCGGAGCCTCGAGCGCGCTCGCGGGCATCGGGCTCGTGCAGGCGCGGATGGATCCCACGGTTCGCGAAGTGGACGTCCCCGTGCGCGGGCTCCACGCCGATCTCGAAGGCCTCGTCATCGCGCAGGTCTCCGATCTCCACGTGGGCCAGACGATCGGCCGGGACTTCGTAGAGCGAGTCTCGGCGATCACCGCCGCGATCAAGCCCGACCTCGTCGCCCTGACCGGGGATTTCGTCGACGGCTCGCCCGAGGAGCTCCTCCCCGCGCTCCAGTCGCTCGGAAAAATCCCGAGCCCGCTCGGCACCTACTTCATCCCGGGCAATCACGAATACTACTGGGGCATCGATCGCTGGCTCGCGGCCTTCGAGGGCCTCGGCGCGACCGTGCTGCACAACCGGCACGTGCGGCTCACGCGCGGGCGCGCCGCCTTCACGCTCGCGGGCACGGCCGATTACGCCGCTCGGCGCTTCGAGAAGCCCCTGCCCGACGTGGGTGCCGCGCTCGCGGGGGCGGGTGCCACGGACCTCTGCATCGTGCTCGCGCACCAGCCCAAGGCGGTCTTCGACGTGGAGAAGCACCCGGTCGACCTCCAGCTCTCGGGTCACACGCACGCCGGCCAGTTCATTCCCTGGTCCTGGTTCGTCGGGCTCGCGCACCCCTACACGCGCGACCTCAACCGCCACTCCGAGCGGCTCTGGGTCTACGTGAACAGCGGCACCGGCTACTGGGGGCCGCCGAATCGCTTCGGGGTTCCCTCGGAGATCACGAAGCTCAGGCTCGTGAAGGCCTAGGAGCCTGTCCGGGTAACGACTTGCCGTAGCCTATCTGGTGCGGTC
>CAYJTX010000206.1:0-6625 GCA_964372615.1 uncultured Bacteriovoracaceae bacterium
GGGGATAAATCAGCCGAAACAGGCTCTGACATCATGAAAACAGTCGAAGACTACCCACTCGATTCCGCGATGAGCCTCTAGTTGTTTCTCGAGCTCGGCGCAGGCGCTCGAGCCAGCCGTAGAGTGGGCGGCAGGTGCCTTCGTGTCAGCACATACTGGGGCAAGGCTACAAATCGCGGCCAGCACCAGGCTCGCAGCTGAGATGCCGAGTCGCCTTCTGGCTATTCGTCTAGGATGCCGCAAAGGCGTCTCCTCTTTCTCATTTTAGCCGCCGCCACGCGGCGCTCAGTGGTAGGGGATCGGCTCCACCTTCTTCGTGGTCTCGTTCCTCAACAGCGCATTCTGGCCGTCCGGGTAGTTGATCGCGTACGAGTAGCGCCCACTCCAAATGATCAAATCTTCAAATTTTCAACCCACGCTCGCGGAGGGTCACGCACCGCATCGCGCTACCTTCGACGTTGAGGCGGTAGTCGTCGGAGATGTAGCCTGTAGGCCCAACGAAGACGTAGGCGTTACCGGTGTAGCCGGCTGAGCCGGGGAAAACGCCCAACCCGGCTCGGGCAGTTCGGGCTTGCGATCCACGAGGACAAGACCCACGAGACCGATCTGACGCCACGTCCCCGTTGGGGAAGTGGAGGGGAGGCGGCACATGACCTTTCACGCCTTTTCAATCCGCCGGGAAAGTACCCGTAACGGGCGGGGATACAAGACGGTGTTCCAGACTGAAGCCAAGCGTCTCAAACGGGCGAAAGCCCGGATGAAAGCGGGACTTTGGAAACGGATGCACCAGAAGGTGGAAGACCAGGCGCAAGCCGTGGCCTCCATCCTGCGAGGCCATTACAACTACTATGGTCTGGCTGGCAACGGCCCACGGCTCGGAGCGTTCTGGTATTTCACGGTGAGGTACTGGCGGCGCTGCCTCTCGCGGCGAAGCCAGCGAGGCCGGGTTGATTGGGAGCGGATGCGCGCGATCCTCGCGGACAGCCGGCTTCCAAAACCCCGGCTCTACATTCCCTATCCGGTGCTCGCAGGGTACGTGAGGCTGTAATCAAACCCAATCCGAAGAGCCGTGTGCAGGAGATCTTCATGCACGGTTCTGAGAGGGGGCCGGGGGAGCGATCTCTCGGCCCTACTCGACTCCCGGAAATGGCGCACTCGGGCGAATCTAGCTGAGGGGCTTGTCGGTTGATTGGACAACGGCCAGAACTGCAAATAACATGTTTAGGTGGAGCCCCCGTGGAAGACCCGTATTGGGGTCGCGATGGTCGGTCTGAGCTTCGTGGGAGGTGTCCCATGGCCCGTTTCGGCGACGGAGAGCAGTGTAGCCCGTGGCGATGGATTAGGCGCTGGATTAAAGGAGGCCGCCAGCGCGGCCAGTGATGCAACTTGCCAAACTCAGGATCTCAACGCGGCCTTTAACAGCCCGTTGCGGTCCATGCCGATCCATGACCAAGACGGAAGCGGCACCTGTTATGCCTACGCTGCCGCGCAATTGATCGACTATTATCGTATACGGCACGGGAGCCCTTCGAGTGATCGGATTCATCCGATAGCCGCCGCTTGGGCCACCTATAGTCAGACACACACCAATCTCTCCGGCGGACGGCCTTCTGATGTTATAACGGCACTGAGAAAAAGCAGGGTCTGCTCAGCCTCGACCGTGGAGGACCGGTTCAGGGAACTCAAGGCGGCATGCGGAAATATAACCGATGCGCAGCTCAATGCCTTCCTCGAAGAGCTGTACTCCCATGGTGGTCGCATCCCGGCGAATATTCCGATTTGCCTAGTTTCTGCTCTGCAGGCAGTGCTCCGCATCGACAATCTAATGGCAATGAATACCAATGCGGTCTACATGCAGTTTTTCCATGGTTGCAGACAGACAGACCTGAGCGCCCTGCCGGCGCCACGCCAGCACAATGCGGACCCTGCTTCCAGTGTGATTGACGGGGAAGTGGGCGTGATTGATCTCTCGCTGAGGAGTGGCTATCCGGCCAGCGTCGCCCTCTGCTCGAACTTCTTCACGAACGTCAATTACAGACACCGTGGAGTATCCCCGCGACCGCCTTGCTCGGCACATGCAATCGTCATCACCGGACGGCGGGTCATCAATGGCGCTTGCAACTACCTCGTCCGGAATTCCTGGGGAGCGCGCTGGCGGGCGCCTCCGCCTCCTGCGAGCAGCGCCTGCGCATGCATCGTGAGGGGCACGAATGCGTATAAGGAGATTTGCACTCCGGCAGAGGCCCAAGAGTACGTAGGCTGTTGGTTCAGCCAGGACGTCATAGGCAAGAACGTACTTGGAATCACGACGATAAGGTAACTTATGCGTTTGTTAGCATGGATGGGTTGGCTGATCATCGGAGTTTCTCCGACCGCTCTGGCGGGAGCCAAGGACTGCGTGACCAGCCAGGAGTTCATCATAGAGAAGCGCACGACCCGCTTCTGCCTGATGGAGAAGATAGATGCCTTGGTGACCCCATCGTGTGTCAGCGGCGTAAACACATCATGCGGGGCGCTGGACCTCCTGGCTGAAGCAGGCAAGGCGAAGTTTACGATCCCTCGCGACGAATTGCTGGGCGGAAAGAATCCCGGCAGCGTCCTGTGCAAAATGCTGGGCGGCGCTGTGTTTATAGGCACCCTTGACAGCGGCAGCCAAGCGACGTTCTGCCAGGCACACGACGAAACATTTATCGACTGCGCTTCGCTTCACAACAAGTTCGTTACCAAGAATTAAACAGGAGTTCGTCGCTTGTTACGATGGCGACGCTTCATATGGAATTGTCTCCGAACACCCTATCTTTGCAGGAGCATTACTATGTGTAAAAACTCAATCTAACTCCACGCTGCTACAAGTCTTTGCACCAGAATCCGCACGAATCCATGTGTCTAAGAATTTGACAGCCGTTCTGGTCTCCGGCCTCTCAGTCACGCGAGCGTCACGTGTTCCCGGACCACCGCCGGGTCCGCGGTTCGGCCCGCGTATTCGAAATGCGCCGACCTCTCGGCTGTGAGCTCGGCGACCGTCTCGTAGCGCAGGCCACGGCGGTGCCAGATTCGCGCGCGGCAGTCGGCCACCTCCGTGTTGTGGCAGAAGGCCGGCTCTCCGTCGGGGTCGAAGTAGGACGCACGCACGAGAGCGCCGGGGCGGCATGTCAGCTCCGCCTCGAGTTTGGCGCGAAGGCCGTAGGCCGAGAGCCGGTAGGCGCCGGTCTCCCAGCGACCGCGCGTCAGGGGAATCGCGTGAAGCTCTCGGAAGGAGTAATCGCGCCCGCCCGCGCGCAGCCAGAGGAAAGAGATCGGAGGGAGGAGCAGCCCCAACCGCCGGAGGCGCACGGTGACGGTCTCGAGCGCCGCGCCGGGATCCTCTCGAAAGGAGCTGCAGTGGGACCACGCCCAGGAGTGGGCGTGCTTGCGGCCCCAGAGATGGGTCTGGCAACCCGGGTCGCCGTTCAGAGCAAGCTCGCGGCCGTCGATCCGGATGCGCCCTCGGAAACGGGCCTGAAGCGTCGGCGAAAGCACCTTCGTGTCGGCGAACCGCGCCCGGTAGGCCAGCCGGGGAAGATGGAGGTGAGCTTGTTCCGCGGGCGTCCACTCGAGCTCCCAGGCCGCGGAGCGGCCGCTGCCCTCGATCGATCCGGTTGCCGAGCCATGGCACAGGGTCGCGGAGCCGACGCGAAGCCAGAACGGCGTCTTGCCCGACTCCGGATCCGTGCCCGGGAACTTGCGGTTGATCGCAAAGCCGCGAGAGGGCTCGCGCGCATCGAAATACGCGAACCAAAGCTGGCCGGAGGGCTGCCCCCGGAGCGGTGCCTCGAGCGTGTAACGGACCCAGAACCCTGCTCCCGAGGCGAGGTGATTGAGCGTCAGGTACCAGACCTCGTAATGGCCCCGCCCTCGGTCCCATCGCATGCGGTTGTCGGCCTCTCCCATTGCCGCCAGCATAATCCATTTCACCCCGCGCCTAGACATTTCGCGCGACTGCCCTGATCCTTTTTCTCGCACGAGGTAAAACGATGACGGAAACAGTCGTAGGTCGGCTGCTGGAGTGGGGGCGCACCGAGGCGGAGGGGATCTCCTGCTACCACAAGCGCGACGGGCGCTGGGTGCCGATCCGCTGGGGAGACGCGGCGCGGGGGGTGCGTCAGGTCGCCGCCGGGCTTGCATCGCTCGGATTCCAGCCCGGGGAACGGGCATCCATCCTGTCCAACACGCGCTACGAGTGGCTCCATGCCGACCTCGCGATCCAGGCGGCCGGCGGAGTCTCGGTCGGAATTTACGCGACGATGTCGCCTGAGCAGGTCCGGTACATTCTCTCGCATTCGGACTCCCGCTTCGCCGTGGTCGAGAACGCCGTGCAGCTGGCCAAGGTGAGACCCCTGCTCGGGGAGCTGCCCCGTCTCGCGAAGGTCATCGTGATCGAGCCGGCATCCCTGGGAGAGGACGAGCGCGTGATGTCGCTCGAGACGCTTCGCCTGTTGGGCGTGGCGCGGGAGAGCCTAGCCGACGAGCGTGTCTCGGCCCTGCGCGCCGACGACCCCGCCCTCTTCGTGTATACGTCGGGAACGACGGGCCCTCCCAAGGCGGCCGCGCTCGCGCACCGTAACGTCGTCGCGGCTCTCAGAGCGTACGAGGTCATCCGGCTCCAGCCCGAGGACGTGGGCATGTCCTTCCTGCCGCTCGCGCACGTCCTGCAGCGGATCGTGGACTACCGAGGGCTGTGGACGAGGAACCCCGGCTACTACGCCGAGAGCATCGAGCGGCTCCAGGCCAACCTGCTCGAGGCCAGGCCCAGCGTCATGGCGGCGGTGCCGCGGATCTTCGAGAAGATCTACGCAGCGGTGCAGGCCCAGGTCGCCCTGGAGTCGCCGGCGAAGCAGCGGGTTTTCCGCTGGGCGATGGAAATCGGGCGCAGGGTTTCCGAGCGGCGCGTGAGCGGCGAACCGATCCCGCTTGCCCTCGCGATTCGGCATCGCGTCGCCAAGCGACTCGTCTTCAACAAGGTGCGCGCGAAGCTCGGCGGGCGCATCCGTCTTTTCTTCACCGGGGGGGCGCCCATCGCGCGCGAGATCCTCGAGTTCTTCCACGCGGCCGACGTCGAGGTGCTCGAGGGCTGGGGGATGAGCGAGACCCTGGGAGCAGGCTCCCTCAACCTGCCGGGCGCGCAGCGCTTCGGATCGATCGGCCGGCCCCTTCCCGGCCTCGAGATGAAGCTCGACGCCGACGGCGAGATCCTGATCCGCGGCCCGAAC
The DNA here is from genome assembly GCA_964372615.1 of uncultured Bacteriovoracaceae bacterium. Taxonomy (GTDB): domain Bacteria; phylum Bdellovibrionota; class UBA1018; order UBA1018; family UBA1018; genus CAYJTX01. The sequence goes on from CAYJTX010000206.1 coordinate 5,250, forward strand.
GTCATGAAGGGCTACTTCGGAGACGACGAGGCGAACCGCGCCTCCTTCACGGCCGACGGCTTCTTCCGCACGGGCGACATCGGGGAGCTCGACGGAGCGGGTTTCTTTCGAATCGTCGACCGCAAGAAGGACCTGATCATCACGGCCGGTGGAAAGAAGATCGCCCCGCAGAACCTCGAGAACGCCCTCAAGCAGAGGCCGTTCGTCAGCCAGGCGATGTGCGTGGGAGAGGGGCGCCCCTACGTGGTCGCCCTGCTCACCCTCGACCCCGCGCAGCTGCTGACGTGGGCGCGAGAACAGGGTCTCGCGGAGGACCTTCGCCAGCTCGCGCGGCACCCCGCGGCGATCGCGCTCGTCCAGGCCGCCGTCGACGACGTGAACCGGCACCTCGCGTCGTTCGAGACCATCAAGAAGTTCAGGGTGGTGCCCGAGGACTTCGGCGAGGAGAGCGGCGAGCTGACGCCGACGCTCAAGATCCGCCGCGACATCGTCGCGAAGCGCTACCACGCCTGGATCGACGAGATGTACGCCGAGCGGCCCACGACCCCCGCGGCCCCGGAGGACGATGAGCGGGGGGTCAACCCAGCCGCTCCTTGACCGCCCCCCCTCACGTTCGGTAGGATGTTCCCTACCATCTGGTAGGGAGACAAAATGGAAGTCCGCGGGCGCATTCTGGAGAAGGCGGCGAGGCTTTTCGCCTCGAAGGGGGTCGAGGGGACCTCGCTCCAGGAGATCTCCGACGCCGTCGGGGTGCGGAAGCCATCCGTGCTCCACCATTTCCCGTCCAAGGAGGCGCTGCACGCGGGCGTGCTCCGGGACGTTCTTGCGCGCTGGATGGAATCCGTCCCGCGCCTGCTGCGCGCCGCCACCCGCGTACCCGGCGGCGATGGCGCTCCCGAGGTCCAGCGCTTCGACGCCCTTCTCGGCGAGACGCTCGTGTTCTTCGCCGAGGACCCCGATCGCGCGAGGCTGCTGCTCCGCGAGGCGCTCGATCGGCCGGCCGCGCTCAAGGAGCTGCTGCGGGAGCACGCGGCTCCGTGGCTCGGAGTCGTCCGCGACGCCTTCCGGAGGGCGCAGGCGGCGGGCACGGTCCGAGCGAACCTGGATCCCGAGGCGTACCTCTTCGCGATCGTTCACCTGATCGTCGGGACGTTCGCGGCCGGCCCGGTCCTGCATGCGCTGCTCCCGGCCGGGGAGCGCGGGATGGACCGCTTCACCGCCGAGCTGCGGCGGATGGCGCGCGTCTCCCTCGTGCGCTCCGCGCCGAATCGCGCAGGAAAGGGGGCGACCGCGCGATGAGAAACTTCTACCTGGACAACGAAGATATCATGTTCCACGTCGAGAAGGCGATCGACTGGGAGCCGCTCGTGCGCGCG
>CAYJTX010000207.1:0-6614 GCA_964372615.1 uncultured Bacteriovoracaceae bacterium
CAAGCGTGTTCACGCGCGACCTGGACCGGGCGCTCCGATTCTCGGCGGGGCTGCGCACCGGCCTTGTCTGGGTGAACTGCTGGATGGCGCGAGATCTCAGAGTCCCCTTCGGAGGCGTGAAGGACTCGGGCGTCGGGCGCGAGGGAGGCTGGGAGGCGATGCGTTTTTTCACCGAACCCAAGAATGTGACTTTCCGAACGGGAGCTGCGCCGTGAAGTCCACGCGCGCGGCCGAACCCGTAGGCCACTTTCCGCACGCCAAGAGGGTGGGCAACCTCCTCTTTCTCTCCGGAATCGGGCCGAGGGAGAGGGGCACCGACAAGATTCCGGGCGTGGAGCCCAGGGACATCGAGGCCCAGTGCCATGCGGTCTTCAAAAACGTCCGTTACATCCTCGAGGACGCCGGCTCGAGCTGGAACCGGCTGGTGGATGTGACGGTCTACCTCACTCACATGAAGGAGGACTTCCCCGCCTACAACCGGCTCTGGGCGGAGTATTTCAAGGATGACCCGCCCTGCCGCACGACCGTCGAGGTTACGTGCCTTCCCACTCCGATCGCGATCGAGCTCAAGTGCATCGCGACGATTGGAACCTGAGTCATGAACTTCCAACCGCTCAACTTCCGCAAGTGGATCGACGAGCATCGGCACCTGCTCAAGCCGCCCGTCGGAAACCAGCTCGTCTGGAGGGACCGCGAGTTCGTGGTCATGGTCGTCGGCGGACCGAACTCGCGCACCGACTTCCACGTAAACGAGGGCGAGGAGTTCTTCCATCAGCTCGAGGGCGATATCACCCTCCGCGTCCTCGACGAGGGCAAGCCTGTCGACGTCCCGATCCGGGAGGGTGAGATATTCCTGCTTCCGCCCAAGGTGCCGCACTCGCCGCAGCGGCCGGCCGGTACCGTCGGGCTCGTGATCGAGCGAAGGCGGCTGCCTCACGAGATCGACACCTTTCTCTGGATCTGCGGGAAGTGCCACGAGAAGCTGTACGAGGAGTCCTTTCACCTCACGGACATCGTCAAGCAGCTCCCGCCCGTCTTTGAGCGCTTCCACACGAAGGTCGAAAACCACACGTGTCGTCGCTGCGGCCTGAAGCATGCAACCTGACTCCATCGATATTCACACGCATCTGCTCCCGGAGCGGCTTCCGGACTGGAAGTCTTCGTACGGATACGGTGGATTCATTCAGCTCGAGCATCACGCGAGCTGTCGGGCACGTATGGTCCGTGACGACGGGAAATTCTTCCGGGAGATCGAGAGCAATTGCTGGGATCCCGCGCGCAGGCTCGCGGAGTGCGACGCGGCCGGGATCGGCGCGCAGGTCCTCTCGACCGTTCCCGCGCTCTTCAGCTACTGGGCGAAGCCCGGGCATGGCCACGATCTCGCGAGGTACCTCAACGACCATCTCGCCGGCGTCGTGGAGGGGCGGCCCGACCGGTTCGCGGGGTTGGCGACGCTCCCGATGCAGGCTCCGGAGCTCGCTGCGCGCGAGCTCGAGCGCGCGGTGCGTGAGCTCGGGCTCGCCGGAGCGCAGATCGGGTCGCACGTCGGTGAGTGGAATCTCGACGCTCGCGAGCTCGACCCGGTCTATGAGACGGCTGAGAAACTGGGCGCCTGCCTCTTCGTTCATCCCTGGGACATGATGGGCGAGGCGCGCATGCCCAAGTACTGGCTTCCCTGGCTCGTGGGCATGCCGGCCGAGGGGTCGCTCGCGATCTGCTCGATGATCTTCGGAGGGGTTTTCGAACGCTTCCCGAACCTGCGGGTCGCGTTCGCACACGGCGGCGGAGGCTTTGCCGGCACGCTCGGCCGGATCCAGCATGGCTTCGAGACGCGCCCGGATCTCTGTGCGGTCGACAATCCTCTGGGCCCGCGGCACTACCTCGGTCGCTTCTTCGTGGATTCGCTCGTCCACGACGCGAAGACCCTCGCCTACATCCTCTCGATTTTCGGCGAGCGGTCGGTCGCGCTCGGGAGTGACTACCCGTTTCCCCTGGGCGAGGACCGGCCCGGCGAGCTCATCCGGTCGATGAGGACCCTCTCGGACCAAACTCGGGAGCGGCTGCTCCGCGGGACGGCGCTCGAGTGGCTGGGAGCCAGCGGCGCGAAGCTGGGCCATGGGCCCGGGGTGACGTCCGGAGTGACACGATGACAAAGGGCGCCAAGACAGGAGTGCGAGCGGCGGCCGAGCTTCTCGCGGCGCTGGACCGAGAGACGCGGGAGCGGATCCTGGGCGAGGTGGCGCGGCAGGACTCGGCGATGGAAAAAAATCTGCGGAGTCAGATGTTCGTGTTTGACGACCTCGTCAAGGTGGATGACCGCATCCTGGGCGCGTTTCTGCGACAGGTGCCGCGCGCGAGGCTTGCGCTCGCACTTCGCGGCGCGAGCGAGGACGTTCGGGCCGCGGTCTTTCGGAATCTCTCCGGGAAAGGCGGGGAGCTGCTTCGCGAGGAGATGGAAACGCAGGGGAAGCAGCGGCTCTCGGACGTGGAGGCGGCTCAGGCCGAGCTTCTCAGGGCGCTCGTCGAGCGCCACGGGGAGGAGGTCCTGTGACTCGGGTGAAGTATGCCACGAACTACCTCGACTCCGACGAGTACGCGGCTGACCAGGACCGGGTGGACCCGCTGGCGAAGTACCGCAGGGAGTTTCTCTTCCCGCGGGGGCCCGACGGCCGCGAGGTGGCCTACTTCGCCGGAAACTCCCTCGGGCTGCAGCCGAGCCGGGCTCGAGCGTATGTGCTCGCGGAGCTCGAGGACTGGGAACGACATGGCGTGGAGGGGCACTTCCGGGCCCGGAAGCCCTGGCTTCCGTATCACGAGAGGCTGACCGCCCTTTCCGAGAAGCTGGTGGGCGCTCGCTCGGGCGAAGTCGTCGTGATGAACACGCTCACGGTGAACCTCCACCTGATGCTCGTCTCCTTCTATCGACCCACCGAGAAGCGGAATCGCATCCTGATCGAGGCGGGAGCCTTTCCGTCGGATCGCTACGCCGTCGCCTCGCAGGCGAATTTTCACGGCTTCGATCCGGGCCAGGTCGTCGTTGAGGCGCCGGGTCCCGAGGAGGTGATCGCCGCGATCGAGCGCGAGGGCGACCGGCTGGCGCTCGTGCTCCTGGGCAGCGTGAACTACCTGACGGGCCAGGCGTTCGACGTGGCGAAGGTGACCCGAGCGGCCCACGCGGTGGGCGCCGCGGCGGGGTTCGATTTCGCCCACGGAGCCGGGAATCTGAAGTTGCGGCTGCACGACGACGGTCCGGACTTCGCTGTCTGGTGCGGGTACAAGTATCTGAGCGGCGGGCCGGGCGCGCCCTCCGGCTGCTTCGTGCACAGCCGGCATGGGAGGTCCTTCGACCTTCCCAGGTTCAGCGGCTGGTGGGGCCACGACAAGGCGACTCGCTTCGCGATGCCTCCGTCCTTTCTCCCGATCGAGGGGGCCGAGGGCTGGCAGCTCAGCAACCCTCCCATCTTTTCGATGGCTGCCCTCCAGGCCGCGCTCGAGATCTTCGACTCGGCCGGGATGGACCCGATCCGGGAGAAATCGGTGCGCCTGACGGGTTATCTTGAGTTTCTCCTGGACCGCATGCCGCGCAAGTCGGTCGAGCTCCTGACACCGCGTGACCCGGCGCAAAGGGGCGCGCAGCTTTCTCTCCGCCTCCCGAGCGCCAACCGGGGGCTGGTAGGGCGGCTGGCTTTGGCGGGGGTGGTCTGTGACTTCCGCGAGCCCAACGTGCTTCGTGCCGCTCCGGCGCCCCTTTACTGCGGCTTTGCGGACGTGCGGCGTCTCGTGGCGGCGCTTCGAGCGCACGTCGGGACGGTCGCGTCGTGAAGGGAAAGGTCGTCGTAGTCGGCGCCGGACCGGTGGGGTCCCTGCTCGCGCTCTTTCTCGCGAGGCGGGGCCTCGAGGTCGGCGTTTACGAGCGGCGGCCGGATATGCGGCGCGAGGGGTCGGGCGAGGGCCGTTCGATCAATCTCGCGGTGTCGACCCGCGGCCTCTTCGCGCTCAGTCAGATGGGGCTCGACCGGGAGGTGTTGGAGCAGACGATTCCGATGCCGGGCCGCATGATCCATGCGGTCGGCGGTGAGCTCGCCTTTCAGCCCTACGGGCGCGATTCGAGCGAGTGTATTCGCTCCATGTCTCGAGCCGGCCTGAATCGGATGCTCATCGCGCGCGCCGAGGCGACGGGTAAGGTCAGTTTCCATTTCCGTATGCGAGCGACCGATGCCAAGCCTGGCGAGGGTCGAGCGCGGTTCGTCAACGAATCGACCGGGCGGGAGGAGTGGGTATCAGGCGATGCCCTGTTCGGGGCCGACGGGTCGGCGTCTGCCATTCGCCAGGCGGTCGTTGCAGGTGGCAAGTTCTCGCTCCGCGAGGACCGGCTCGACTACGGCTACAAGGAGCTGACACTACCAGCGGGTACGGGGGGAAAATTTCTCCTCGAGAAGAACGCCCTTCACATCTGGCCGCGCGGCTCGTTCATGCTCATCGCGCTGCCCAACCTCGAGGGCTCGTTCACCTGCACGCTTTTCCTTCCCTTCGCCTGCAAGGGCGAGGAGAACTTCCGGGTGCTGGACTCCGCCGCCCGGGTCGAGGCGTTTTTCGAGAAGCAGTTCCCGGATGCGCTTCGCCTCATGCCGTCAGTCGCGGAGCAGTTTCTGGCGAACCCGACCGGCTCCATGGTGACGGTCCGCACTGACGGCTGGACCGACGGAAAGCGCACGCTGCTCGTCGGCGACGCGGCCCACGCGGTCGTGCCTTTCTTCGGCCAGGGGATGAACTGCGGCTTCGAGGACTGCACGGAGCTCGACGGGATTCTCGCGGACGGCCCGTCGTGGGACGAGGCGCTGCCCCGCTTCGCCGCCGGGCGTCGGGCCGACGCGGAGGCGATCGCCGACCTTGCCCTCGAGAACTTCGTCGAGATGCGGGATCGGGTCGCCGATCCCAAGTTCCTCTTCGAGAAGAAGGTGGAGAAGATTCTGGAGAGGGAGCTGCCGGACGCGTATCTCTCGCGGTACGCGCTCGTGACCTTCACGCGCGCGCCGTACCGGGTCGCGCTCGAGGCCGGCCGGATCTGCGACGGGATCCTGGCCGAGCTCTGCTCCGGTCTGTCGGCGCCGGAGGCGCTCGATCGGGAAAGGGCGCGCGTGCTGATCGAAAGCAGGCTCGCGCCGTTGCTTCGTGAGAAAGGGGTACTGCATGGATCTCGGGCTTCGAGGTAAGACGGCGCTCGTCCAGGGTGCGTCGGCCGGCATCGGTCACGCCATCGCGGGAGCGCTCTCCTGCGAGGGGATGCGGGTCGCGATCTGCTCGCGTGACGAGGCGAGGATCCGGAAGGCGGTGACGCAGGTGGCGGCCTCCGCCGCGTTCGCCTGCGACCTTTCCCGGCCCGGCGGCGGAAAGGAGTCCGTCGAGCGAGCGGCGCGCGAGCTGGGCGGTCCGATCGACGTGCTCGTAATCAACACGGGCGGGCCGCCCAGGGGGCCCTTCCAGACGATCACGGCGGCGCAGTGGCAGGAGGGCTTCGCGGGTCTCTGGATGAGCGCGGTCGAGTCCATGAATGCCGCGCTTCCCGCCATGCGGGCGCGGAGGTGGGGTCGCATTCTCCTGGTGACCTCCGCGGCCGCGCGTGAGCCGATGGACGGCCTCACTGTTTCCAACGGCCTCCGGGCCGGGCTCCTCGGACTCGTCCACAGCATCGCTCGCGAAGTCGCCGTGGACGGGGTTACCATCAACGCGCTCTTGCCTGGTTACACGGATACCGAGCGGCTTCGGGAGCTGGGCATTCCCGCGGAAAAGATCGTCGCTCAGATCCCGGCGGGCCGCCTCGGCAAGCCGGAGGAGCTCGGCGCGCTCGCGGCCTTCCTGGCGTCGGGCCCGGCGGCCTACGTCACGGGCCAGGCCATCGTCTGCGACGGCGGGTACCTGAAAGGATACTGATGGGAGGACTCAAAACACTTGGAAAGCTCCTTCTTGCGCTTGCTTCCGTCGCGCCCTTGAATCCATCGAGCGTCGTTGCGGGGGAGGGCCCGAGCGTGATTGCTGCAGAGCGCGCGCGTTCCAGAGACGAATTCGGGCTTGGCATCCTGCTCGGCGAGCCCTCGGGCCTATCGGCGCGCTACATTTCGGACGGAAGCCGCAACTCCATCGATGCCGGCCTGAGCTACTCATTCAGCGACTACTTCCTGATCTTCGCTGACTACCGCTGGGACTTCCGCCGCGCCTTCAAGACTGACGTGGAGTTCCTGAATCTCGCGGTGCCCTACGTCGGCGTGGGCGCGCTCCTGGCCTTCAGCAGCGGCGCTACGAAGGGCGCGTTCACGGGCAGCTCCGCGGGCTTCGGCGTCCGCATTCCGCTCGGTTCCGAGTGGCGCATCCCCTCGTCACCGGTCGGCGCGTTCCTGGAGCTTGTTCCCGGTCTCTCGATCGCGCCCGGGATGGACGCATTCTTCCAGGGCGGCATCGGCGCACGCTACTATTTCTAGAGTCCTGGGAGGCGCATTCTTGGATGCGCTCTTGGGTTACTTGACGTTTCGTCAGTGAATCCCTCCTAGCCTCCCCCCTCTCGGTCGGATTGACTGACGAATGGTCAGCGAATCGCTGGATCCGGAGGCCCCTCGACC
>CAYJTX010000208.1:0-971 GCA_964372615.1 uncultured Bacteriovoracaceae bacterium
TCCGTCCCACGTATGATCGGCAGACGCAGTTGCGGCAATCGAGGAGATCGTCGAAGGTGTCCTTCGCGGGTTGGTTCTTGCGCTTGCACGGGACTGACCCTTCGCGATCCCGCGTAAACTGACGGTGGGTCAGTTTACAAAGCTCCAGCCCCCACCTCACCACCTCAAAACTGACGGAAGGTCAGTTTTGAAGGCTACCCTCCTTTCCCTTGGAAAGGCGGGCCAGCCCGCGTAGGGTTTGGACCCATGACCAACGAAGAGCAGATGAAAGCGGAGCTGGATCGCCTGAAGGCCGAGAACGCGGCGCTCAAGAAGACGAACGCCCGCGGGCTGTCGATGAAGATCAGCGAGAAGGGCGGCCTGTCCGTGTACGGGCTGGGGCGCTTCCCGGTTACCCTCTATAAGGAGCAGTGGCTGAAGCTGCTTGACCTGGTTGACGACATCCGCGCGTTCATCAAGGCGAACGACGCGCAGCTCAAGACCAAGGAGTGAGTACCGGTAGGAAACTCACTCCTTGGGAGAAGTGATCAGCCGATCACCGGAAACCGGCGCTTGGCGTACTCGGCGTCCATGACCTCTTGCATGGCGCCCAGCACACGGTCATAGAGCCGCTGCAAGCCGGTCTCCTCGTCGGCCGCGGGGTCGATGAGTGCCGAAGGATCGATCGGCGCCAGGATCCGAAAGGTCATCTTGGCCGGCAGCGGGACGAGCATCGCGAAGAACGCGATCGGCGCGAGCAGGAGCGGAAAGAAGGTGAAGAGCCCGCTCGTCACGCACCCAAGAAGAAAAATCGACCGGAAGGTGATCGGCATGCCGTGGAGCCTGAACTTCCGCTTGAGACCCAGCGCCTCGGCGAGCTCCTCACCCCGGTGGAGGATCACGTAGCTCTCGTGCGCGCCGACGCTCACGACGGGTACGATGGGCACGCGGGCCTGGATCGCCAGGCGCAGGAAGCCCTTCCTCTGGTAAAA
>CAYJTX010000208.1:981-4268 GCA_964372615.1 uncultured Bacteriovoracaceae bacterium
AAAGTCGATCTTCTTTCGTTCCGTGAACGGCCGCATCGACTCCTTCTCACCGCCCGGATAGACCATCAGCGAGTGGCCGCGCTCGAGGGCCTCGCGCGCGATGTCGGGATCAGCCGGGATCGCGCCCACCTTCCGCGTGAACCAGGAGAAGAGCGGGTGCTTGAGCGCGATCGAGTGCGCAAGCCCGAGCGCGCGGCGCTCGCCCCGGTACCTGCGCCACCAGGCGTGAAAGAGCATCAGGACCTCGAACGTCAGCAGCCCGTTGTGGTTGCCGACGAAGAGCACGTTGCCCTCGGGGATATTCTCCCAGCCGGAGAGGTCGCAGCGAAAGTAGTGCCGGTACAGGCCGTCGAGGAACGGGTCGACCTTCTCGGCGAACTCCTTGTCGACCTTTCCGAGGTCGCGCCAGAGCTTCTCTCGTTCCTCCACCGAGAGCCCCATCAGCCGCCTCGCAACGCCCGCGCGAGCCAGCCCTCGAGGAGGCCGGCGGCCACGCGCGAGCCCGGCCCGAAACCCGGATGCGCCTGCACGGCGAGGGCCCAGCGCCCGTTCCACTTGAGCACGCCCGCGCCCACGGGCTGAAAGCGGGTGACGGGCGGCGCGAAGACCCAGGCCCCCGCGTCCGCGCGGCCTGGCTGCTCCCACTCTCCCAAGTTCGAGAACGCACCCACGCGCGAGCTCTGGGTCGACCCGCGCGCGATCGTCCGCCTCACGTAGCCGCGGCCGAGCCAACGCGAGAGGCTCATCGCGAACCACGAGCCCCAGGGCCCCCCCCTCTCGAGGAGCGCCTTGAGCCGCTCGTGAATTTCCCGGGGCGCGAGCCCGTCCGCGAGCTCCAGGTCGATGAAGGCTGCATGGTTGGAGCGGGGCTCCTCGCGCCGGACGCCGCCGCGCAGGTTTACGGGAATCATCCAGACCGCCCTCCCGGCGGGCTCCAGGATCGCGCCGGCCGCCTCGTGCAGCGACCCGAGCAGGAACGTGTTCAACGAAACGTCGAGGTCTCGCGCCGCCGCCTCGAGCGCGGCCGACTGGTCCTCGTCGAGCGAACGCCAGGCGACGTCGCGAGGAGTCGCGAGATCGCTTCGGCCGGAGACCGGCACCCACGTCGGGTCGAAGCCCTTCCAACGGCGCGCCTCTTCCTGCGGCACGAACCGCGAAACGTGTCCGCGCAAGGCGCGGGCCGAGCGCCACACGCCGGGCGAAGGCCCCATCCGACCCTCGGGCAGCACCGCGTTCGGCCACACACCGGTGCGCTCGAGCACCTCCGCGAAGGCCCCGATGCCGTCGAAGCGCTGGTGAGGCATCCGGACCCACTCGGGCTCGATTACGCGCGAGCCTCCTGGCTCGACGCCCCCGGGCCGAGTCCGACCGAAGAGGATCGACGTGTTTTCGCCCGATCGCTCGACCTCGTCAAACCAGACGCCGATCCAATCTGGCGAGGTCACACTTCGTCGCTTCCGCCCCGTGCCCACTCCCCGGTGATGCGGCAGGTGAGAAAGGCCTTCATGAACTCGTCGAGGTCACCGTCGAGCGCTTGCTCGGCGGAGGAGACGACGTGACCCGTGCGATGGTCCTTCACCATCTTGTAGGGATGGAGCACGTAGGAGCGGATCTGGCTGCCCCAGGCGATGTCCTTCTTCGAGGCTTCGATCGCCGCCTGTTTCTTCTTCTCTTCCTCGAGGTGCCGCTCATAAATACGCGAACGCAGCACCTTCATGGCCAGGTCCTTGTTCTTGATCTGGGAGCGCTCCTGCTGGCACACGACGACGATGTTCGTCGGCAGGTGCGTGATGCGTACGGCGGAGTCGGTCGTGTTGACGCCCTGGCCGCCCTTGCCTCCGGCGCGGAAAACGTCGATTCGCATGTCCGCCGGATTGATGACGACCTCGAAGTCGTCGTCGACCTCCGGAGAGACGAAGACGCTCGCGAACGAGGTATGCCTGCGGGCGTTGGAGTCAAACGGTGAGATGCGCACGAGCCGGTGCACGCCGGCCTCGCTCTTGAGAAGGCCGTAGGCGTAAGCGCCTCCCACGGTCATCGTGGCGTTCTTGATGCCGGCCTCTTCTCCCGCGAGCGCGTCGATCAGGCCGACCTTGAAACCCTTGGCCTGCGCCCAGCGCTGGTACATGCGCAGGAGCATCTGCGCCCAGTCCTGCGACTCCGTCCCCCCAGCGCCCGCGTTGATCGTGACGATGGCGTTCCTGGGGTCGGCCTCCTCGTCGAGCATCTTGTGGAACTCGACCTGCTCGAACTGGGCCGCGAGCGGCGAGACGAGAGCGCCCGCCTCCGTGAGCGCGACCTGATCGGCCTCCTCCTGGGCGAGGTCGTAGAGGGTCTGCGCGTCGTTGAAGCCGCGCTCGAGCTCGCGGAATTCCTTGAGCTCGGCCTCGAGCCGCGACTTCTCCTGCGTGAGCGCGCGGGCGCGGCGGTTGTCGTTCCAAAAGCCGTCCTGCTGGGAGAGCGACTCGATTTCCTCGATCCGCCGGGTCTTGACCGTCAGGTCAAAGAGACCCCCGGAGGAACTCGAGCTTCTTCTTCATCTCTCCGAGGCGATCGCGGATTTCGTGGGGGGCGAGCGACATAGATCCTCAGGATTTATCTGAGTCACCGCGGCGAATCAAGCCGCGCTCGCCGAGCAGCCTGCACTCCCAACGCGCCATCTCGCGCGCCGCCCTCGGGCCTCGCTCGTGATCGAAGCCGAGTAGGTGCAGAAGCCCGTGCACCAGAAGTAGATCAAGCTCGCGCGCGGGAGCGTGGCCGGCCTCCCTCGCCTGCTCCCTCAGCACCGGGCCGCAGATCGCGATCTCCCCCAGAATCCCCTCGCGGCGAAAGACCGACGGAGCCGGAAAGCTCAATACGTCTGTCGGGCGCCGCTTGCCGCGGTAACGGGCGTTCAACCGAGCCATGGCCGCGCGCTTTGGGATCCAGGCAAACTCAACCGACCAGGCCTTCCCGGAGACAGGAGCTCGCCTGCGCAGCGTAGGAATCGTCTGCGCGACTTTCATCCAATGCGCCAGCCGCCGCGCCGGCTGGGGAGTCTTGTTGGGCTTCGCCACAAAGTGGTTCCAACATGGGCCTCGAACGGACTCAATGCATTCCTTGACGTTTCGTCAGCCAATCCACCCTGACACCACTGTGCCCGGGTGGCCCTGGCCGCCTGACAAGATCAGTCCTCAAATGAAGTGGAATCCCTGGAATCTCAAGAGCCGGGCTTCCGGCTCTCCTGGCTCACCCCTTGCTCAGTGCCGACCCCAACCCGACCTGACCGTCGCCGCGGGCGGCTCGAT
>CAYJTX010000208.1:4278-6593 GCA_964372615.1 uncultured Bacteriovoracaceae bacterium
CGGGCGGCAATCTTGAAGAGAGGAACTAACATGCTCCCCCACCTGACTCACACCCGACATTGGCGCCGCTGGCGTACCCCCATTCTCCTAGCCACGACACTCCTATCCCTCGTCTCCCCCCAAAACACCCTCCCCGCCCATGCAGACCACCTCGAGCACGGCGACACTACCCACACCCTGCAGGTCCGGCAGCTCGCCCGCGAGCTGGAACGAAACACCTCCCTCGCCCGCCAGGAGGCCCAGCGCTGGGCCAACCCCGGCGACTGGCTCGAGGCCCAGGCCGTCGCGAACCTGAGCCGACTCGAGCAGACCTCGTCGCTCCTGCGCCAGCGCGTCGACGGAATTCTTCCCGATCTGCGCTATGCCGAAGCGGATCTGAATCGCGTGAGCCTCGCGCTCTCCAACGCGCAGCTGACGGTCCACCCTCTCCGGGCGCGCGCGCAGGTCGAGCACCTCCTCGGCCGTATTTCGACGACGCTCACTGAGCTTCAGCGGGCGCTCAGGCAGACCGGCCCGGGAATCGACCCCGGACTCACCGACCTGAGGCAGCTATCGGCGGACCTCGCGGCGACCGCTCGCCGCGTTCACCAGCTGGCCCGCTCAGAAGCCCGTTGGCGCGACCCGGATACACAGAACGCCCTGAGCGCGCTGGCGAATCTGGAGGCCGCGGCCACCCGCTTTCACCCGCTCGCGGACCGCGGCTGGCTCAGGCCCGAGATTTCGCTTCGCGCGGAGTTCATTCGGGTGCGCGGTGCGGCCCGGCTCGCGGAGCAGACCCTGCTGCAGGCTCCCGTGAGCTGGCACACGATCCGGGAGTTCGACCGCGTGCGCGAGCTCGTGGACCTCATCCGGGACCGGCTCTCCGGGCGGCTCCCCCCGCATTGACCGTCGCCGAGGGCGGCTCGATCTGGTAACAAGGCGGCCGTATGGCCGCCCAACCGGATTCGAGCCGCCTGCAGGCGATCGTCAAGCTCATCGAAACCGTTCACCGCCTGCGGGCTCCGGGCGGCTGCCCCTGGGACCGCGCCCAGACCCACCAGTCGCTGCGCCAGTACGTGATCGAGGAAGCCTACGAGGTTCTCGACGTGCTCGACCGCATCGACTCGCCGGCAAGGCTCCGAGAGGACGATGTGAAGGGCGCGTTCCGAGAGGAGCTGGGCGACCTCTGGATGCAGGTGCTGCTGCACTCCGAGCTCGCGAGCGAAGCCGGCGCCTTCGACATCTACGAAGTCGCGGCCGCGCTCAACGACAAGCTCGTGAGGCGTCACCCGCACGTCTTCGGGGACGTGAAAGTCGACGGCGCCGATGCCGCCTTCAAGAGCTGGGAGACGCAGAAGGCGAAGGAAAAAGCCGAGAAGAGGCCAGACTCGAGCGCGCTCGACGGCGTGCCCAAGGGATTGCCGGGCTTGCAGCGGGCGGCCCGGGTGATCGAGAAGGTAACGAAGGTCGGCTTCCAGTGGCCGGACCTGAGCGGGCCTCTCGCCAAGCTCGACGAGGAGCTCGCGGAGCTTCGCGCGGAGGTCGCGAAGCTCGAGGGCGCCGACCCGGCGAAGGGCTCGCGCGCGGACGAAGCAGAAGTCGCGCGCGCCCGGGTCCAGACCGAGATCGGCGATCTGTTTTTCTCGCTCGCAAACGTCGCCTACCTGCTCAAGATCAATCCCGAGGACGCGCTGCGAGAGCAGCTCAGACGCTTCGAGCTCCGCTTCCGGCACGTCGAGACGCGGCTCCGCGAAAGCGGAAAGGCCCCGGACCAGGTGTCGCTCGAGGAGATGGACCGCCACTGGAACGAGGCCAAGGAAAGGGAGCGTGAGCGGTGACCCGCCCGCGAGTGATCGGGCTGACCGGGGGCCTCGCCTCGGGCAAGTCGACTGTCGCGTCGATCCTGCGGGAGCACGGCTTCGCGGTACTCGACGCGGACACGCTCGCGCGCGAGCTCTCGCAGCCCGGAGGGGCGGCGCATGCCACGATCGTCGAGCGCTTCGGAACCGCCGACCGGACGCAGCTCCGGGAGATCGTATTCAAAGACCCTGCCGCCCGGCGCGACCTGGAGGCGATTCTGCATCCCATGATCGCCGTCGATACCGTCCGTCGCGTGCAGGGGCTCGCGGCGAGCGCCCCGGGCCGCCCGGTCATCTACGAGGCGGCGCTCCTCGTGGAGACCGGCCGTTACCAGGACTTCGACGGGCTGATCGCGGTGATCGCCCCGACCCCCGCGCGACGCGAGCGCGCGATGGGGCGCGACGGGCTGATGGAAGAAGAGATCGACGCCGTGATGGCTGCCCAGTGCACCGACCTCCAGCGCGAGCGGGCGGCGA
>CAYJTX010000209.1:0-6571 GCA_964372615.1 uncultured Bacteriovoracaceae bacterium
AACGAGCGTAAGATCACCGACTCCGACTTCATCATCGACGCCGACATCCTCATGATGCAGGTGAGCGAGGGTTTCTCGACCGGCCTCATTGTCAGCAGCCTGTCGATGGTCGCCGAGAACAGCTTCGTCGTGCTCCTGACTGATATCTCCGATCTGCTCTCCACCCGCGGCTTCCGTGAGCGCTCAACGGAGGAAAAACAGCGCGACGACGAGCTCGACGACCTCGACAAGCTCGACACCGGCGGCGGTCTCGGCAAGGACGAAGAGAGAGAGCTTCAGCAGCTTGAGAAATGGAAGGAGAACCCGCCGGGAACCCAGGACGGCGCTCCGCCACCGACGGAAGAGGCCGCGCCTCCACCGTCCCCCGAAGGCGCGTCCGAGCTTCCTCCGCCGCCTGCCGACTCTCCCCCGCCGGGCGGAGACGAACTGCCTCCGCCTCCTCCAGAGTGATCGGGAGCGCTACCGGCTCTAGCAAGGCGATGAAGATGGAGCTAGAGACGGTCGTGTCCCTTGCACTCGCCGTCGGCGGCGCCGTTGGCCACTCCGTTCGCCTTTTCGTTGCACTTCCCAGGTTCGTCGGCATGCGAGCCTTCAGGCTCGACGGCGGGTCTATCTTCTTTGCGCCCGCAGACGATCCGCTCGAAGCCGTCGCACCTATGGCCCGGTGACTTGCCGGGGCAGAAAACGTCCGCCTGCCCGATGATGGCGGTCGGCTCCAGGTTGCAGCCGATCGACGGATCCTGCGCGAGCTCCAGCGCCCGCTCATGGCCCCTGAGCCGACAGAATGCGTCGGCGGCCTCCTGGCCGCAACGCTGTTCCCAGAAGAAGCACCAGTCCAGGCGAAGCTTCCTCCCTCCCCGAACGATCGTCGGACGGAGGTACTCGACCTCCCGAGGCACCGTCGCGCACCTCTTGCTCCACGCATCTACCGAGCCCCGGATCCGCAGAAAAAAGTCGCGTGCCGCGCCACTCCGACAGCCTGGCGCCTGCGCAAGCAGCACGCCGTCTTCTCGGTAATGGATTTCAAGCTCGACGCCCGCGTGCCCGCCGTTCAGCCCATTCAATAATGACTGAGCCACCGGTCTGAAGTTAGGCGGGGAATGGCCCGTCACTTTCTTTCGCGCCTTCAGCAAACCGTGCCCCCAGGCACAGTCGCCACGCGAGCAGCGCCCCCAGACACGCAGTGTCGCTTTCTCCCCGGAAGTACATCCCTCTTCGATGACAAGCCTCGTGACACCCCCGGTGAACGTGCTGACGTTGATCCACTCCCCTTCGAGCTGAGGGGGCCGTCCGCCGCCACCGTTGCCGCTGTTGCCGCCGTTTCCGTCTTTGCCGCCGCCTCGATCCGGGAGCACCGCCGAGCTTTCGACACCCGCGCTCGAGTCGTTGTCGCGTCCACCCCGGATATCCAGAAACCCATCGTCCCCGTCGATCACGCCCAGACTTGTCGCCGCACCCTCCCAGTCGACCGAGCTCGTTCGAGCATTCCCTGAACTTTGAATGCAGCTCGTGCCGGAGGCGACCATCAGCAGGAGCCAAAAGGAAAAAAGAACTCTCCTCGATTCCTTGCGAAGAACCCATAAGCCCATACGTCCCACCCTTTGACTTCCATTCTAGGGACGCCGGCAAACCGATTCACCTGCCAAGGTTGGCCGCCAAAAAGGCGTGTTTCCCGAGGACTTGCGAGCCACCCGCACCCCACTTCGCCGGGCCCTATCGCAGGTTTGACACCCGCGGCTCTTCCGCGCCTTCCGCGACACAGGGGGGTGTGTCCCCCGGTTAACAGCTTTCCCGTACTTCCAGATACCTGCTAGAGTTCCCGCCCCATCGCGACCACCGGCACCCCGCCCGGCTTGAACTCCCGCTCACCCAAAATCTCCAGTCCGCAGCGGCGGTAGAACGCGACTGGCTTAGGACCACAGAAGAGGTGAATCCCCTTCACGTCGAGCGAACGAAGATCCGCGAGGTACCTCTCCACCAGCTTCGCTCCGACGCCCGCGCCTCGCGCCGTCTTGTCGACATTGACGTGGAGGTGGGCCGGGAAGCGCTCGTAGAGATTCTCGAGAAAGTCACCTCCGAACCGTGCCTCTGGACTCTCGCTCAGACCGACCATTCGCGCGACGCAGAGCCGGGCGTCCCGGCTTCGTCTCCACTCGGAGCGAATCGCCATCCGTCGAAGGAGCGCCGGGAGCCAGATCCAGCGCTTTCGGCTCTCGAACTCCCGGGTGCTCGGGCAGCCCGTGAGATAACCGCGCGGCCGGCCAGTCGAGCCCTGGGGCGAGCGTATGGATGAGTCGCGAACCAGGTAGGTCCATTCCGGGAGGAGCCTCTCGTACGGCCCGACCCAGACCTCTCCGAAAACGGCATAGCGCTCCCGCGCGATCGGCTCGCCCTCCGCTCCCGTCTCGCAGCAGATTCGGCGGATCTCGGCCCAGTCGGCCCGGGAGGCCGGTCGCTCGATCAGGGCTCGACTCGGTCGGAGCAGTGGTCCGAGGGGGGCTGAGCAATCAACCTGACAGTCAGGGGCCTCAGATGCGTGATTCCCCCGCCGAGGAGCACGTCACCCCGATCGCCGTCTCCCACGAAGAGGTCGATCCGGTCGCCCTGGATGGCGCTCCCGACGTCGTCGGCGATCCATACGCCGTCATGGGTCGTCCCATCCGGAAGAAGCATTCCAACGGTTTCGACAATCCTGACGGTTGTCCCAAGCGGGATCCGGGTCCGATCCACCGCCACGATACGGAACGGAACAAGCGGGCAGTCCCCGACTCCATGTCCGTACGGATGCCGAGTCACGTGCCAGCGGACCGTTCCGTCCCTTTTCCCGGCGTAGTTGATCACTCGCCCGTCCACCAGTCTTCCCGTGCCTTCGATCGAGATCGCCCGCTTGAACTCCGCGCTCACGGTCGCAACGACCTGATCCCGCATGTCCAGGAGCTGGATCACTCGGGGCTGCTGATCGTAAAGCGACTCGAGCACCACGTAGTAGTAGGTATTGCGAAAGCGACCCAACGCGGGCTCGCTGTCTTGCAAACGCGAGCCTCTCGGCTCGCCTGCACGCGCCACGATGGAGCTCAATAGGAGCACACCCGCGAAAAAAACCTCCCGCGCCCTCGGAAATCGCATTCCCCCCCCCCCAACGGCCACTATCCTGACGCCTCGGGCGTTTGTCGAGACTGAATCCGGGCCACGAAGCCCGAATCCCGAGCCGGATCTCAGGATCTCTGCATGTCCTTCTCCAGCCGGAGCGGCCGGTCTCTTGCACAAGCGGTCGCCATGTTTTCGACTCGCCCGCTTCCTCGAGCCGCCCTCAGGCACCTCTGGCAAATTCCGGATCCACCGCCCTTCCTTTACTACCGGGGCAAGGACTCGAGCCTCGACCTCCTCAAGCGGATTCCCGAACGCGGCCTCGCCGTAGTCGGAACGAGAAATCCGCAGGCGCGCTCAGTCGCCGAGGTGGGGCGCCTCCTCACTCGCCTGGCCGGTGGCGACTGGGTCATTGTTTCGGGCCTCGCACGAGGAATCGACGCAGCGGCTCATCAGTCCGCGCTCGAGCTCCGACTCCCAACAATCGCAGTGGTAGGCTCCGGCCTCGACTTCCCCTATCCCCGTGAAAATCTCTGCTTGAAGGAGCACATCCTCGATGCTGGGGGCCTGATCATCAGTGAATGGCCCGACGGAACTCCTCCTCGTGCTCCCCATTTTCCCCAGCGCAATCGACTGATCGCGGGCTGGTGCCAGGCGACCTGGGTCGTCGAGGCTGGCGTAGTCTCAGGTGCAATTAACACGGGTCATCATGCAATTCATGCGGGCAGGGATCTCTACGTCACGCCTTCATTTCCTGGCGATCCGAGATTCGCAGGCAATGAACGGCTTTTACGCCAGGAAGGGCAGGCGCGTTGTCTCTGGGGCCCGTCTTGCCTCTCGGCGACCTGGACTGAAACCGCTCCCCTGATCGACTCCCTACCAGCGCAGTCGGGGGGTTCGGACGCCCATCAGCTCGCAAGCTGGTGCGAGCAGTGGCTGCGAAGGTATGGCGCCGTTCCATTAGCATTCGCCTTCGAGCGAAGCATCGATTCCGGCTGGAGCGCTGATCGGTTCTTTTCCGCATTGAAAACAGGCCTCCGCATAGGCGTGTTGACCGACCAAAAGGGTCTACTCTTGAAAAATTCCAGACCCTCCGACTACAGTGTAATGAATGGCGAAGAAGGGTCTGGTCATCGTCGAGTCACCGTCGAAGGCCAAAACCATTCAGAAGTATCTGGGCCGCGACTACATCGTCAAAGCGAGCGTGGGTCACATCAAGGACTTGCCGAAGAGCAAGCTCGGGGTCGATCCGAAGAAGGGCTTTGAGCCCGATTACCAACTCATTCCCGCTAAGACCAAGGTGCTCGAGGAGCTGCGCAAGGCCGCCTCCCAGGTCCCAGAACTCTATCTGGCCACAGACCCCGACCGCGAGGGAGAAGCGATCGCCTGGCACATTCAGGAAGAGCTTAAAGCTCGGGGCAAGAAGGTGCACCGCGTCCTTTTCAATGCCGTCACGAAGCCCGCGATCCTGGAGGCGATGAGCAAGCCGCAAAAGCTCAATACGGATCTCTACCGCGCCCAGCAGGCTCGCCGCATACTGGACCGCCTGGTCGGTTACAAGATCAGCCCACTGCTCTGGGACAAGGTGAAGAGAGGGCTATCGGCCGGACGCGTGCAATCTGTCGCGCTGCGCCTGGTCGTCGATCGCGAGGCCGAGATCAAGAAGTTCAAGGCTGAGGAGTACTGGGAGCTCGAGGGAACTTTCGGCCGAGGCGAAGTCGAGCCGGGCGGCACGCGGACCGATGATTTCACCGCTCGGCTTTTCAAGACGGACGGCAAGAATCCCGAGCTTCCCAATCGCGAGACGATCGACCGGGTACTGGGCGACCTCAAGGGAGTGGATTGGAAAGTTCGCTCGATCGACCAGAAGGAGCGCATTCGACGGCCTGCCCCTCCCTTCATCACGAGCCGGTTGCAGCAGGACGCCGCCCGCAAGCTCGGCTTCAGCGCCAAGAAGACGATGACCCTGGCTCAGCATCTCTACGAAGGTATGGACCTGGGTGACCTCGGCCGGCAGGGACTCATCACTTACATGCGCACGGACTCGGTGCGCGTGGAGCCCACGGCCCTCCAGAACGTGCGCGAGTATATCGGCAAACAGTATGGCGCGGCCTTTCTTCCCGCCGAGCCGAATGTCTACAAGACCAAGAAGTCCGCGCAGGATGCTCACGAGGCGATCCGCCCGGCCTCGCTCGAGTTCACGCCGGAGCGAATCCAGGCCTTTCTCGAGAGAGACGAGTTCCGGCTTTACCAGCTGATCTGGAACCGCTTCGTCGCCTCGCAGATGATGCCCGCGGTCTACGACCAGACGACGGTTGATCTCGTCGCGACCGACCGCGCGGGTCATGAGCAGGTCTTTCGGGCCACGGGGTCCTTGATCAAGTTTCAGGGGTTCTCGACCGTCTACGCCGAGGGCCATGACGACGACGGCGGCGACGACAACCGGGCGCTCAAGCTCCCGAAGATATCGAACGGCGACTCGGTCGATGTCAGGGGCTTCGACCCGAGCCAGCATTTCACCCAGCCGCCCCCGCGCTACACGGACGCCTCGCTCATCCGCGACCTGGAGGAAAAGGGCATCGGCCGGCCGTCGACCTACGCGTCGATTCTGTCGAACCTTCAGGACCGGGAGTACGTCGAGAAGCGCGAAACCCGTTACTATCCGAGCGAGCTCGGCACGGTCGTCACGGAGCTTCTCGTCCACTCGTTCCCCGACATCCTGAACTCCGAGTTCACGGCCGACATGGAGAACCAGCTCGACGACATCGAGGAAGGCAAGGCCGACTGGAAGAAAACCCTCGGCAAGTTCTGGAAGCCTTTCGAGAAGGATCTCGAGAAGGCCAAGATCCACATGAAGAACGTGAAGCGCCAGGAGGTGCCCACGGACGTCAAATGCGACAAGTGCAACCATACGATGGTGATCAAGTGGGGCAAGCTCGGTTCGTTCCTCGCGTGCTCGAATTACCCGACCTGCAAGCACACGCTCGATTTCAAAAAGGACGACGCCGGGAAGATCGTGATCGTCCCTAAAGAATACACAGACAAGAAATGCCAGGAGTGCAGCCAGCCAATGGTCGTCAAGAGCGGAAAGTTCGGGCGCTTCCTCGCGTGCAGCGACTACCCGACCTGCAAGTACACGGCGGCGATCTCGATCGGGATCAAGTGCCCGAAGTGCCCCGAGGGCGAGATCGTCCAGAAGCAGTCGCGGTTCCGGCGCGTCTTTTTCAGCTGCAACCGCTGGCCGAAATGCGACTTCGCCGCCTGGGACAAGCCGGTGGCCAAGCCTTGCCCGCAGTGCCAGTTCCCGGTCGTCACCGAGAAAACCACCAAGCGCATGGGCCTCATCCACCGCTGTTCAAAAAAAGAATGCGGCTGGCTGGAGGTCATCGACCCGAACGCGGGCCAGGCGCCGATCCCGACTGAGCCCGACGAAAAAGTCGAGGTGGCCTGATGGCCCAGCGTCCGGGCTGGCTCTAGCCCGGAT
>CAYJTX010000210.1:0-4993 GCA_964372615.1 uncultured Bacteriovoracaceae bacterium
CCGTATACGCCGATAGGAATTGAAGCGGTGCCGTCTCAGCCGCCGTTGCGGCCACGACGATCGTATGCTCAAGAGCGCCATGCTGACGAAGCTTGTCCACGACTTGGGCCACGGTCGATTGCTTCTGGCCAATAGCCACGTAAATGCAGTAAACGCCCCGGCCCTTCTGATTGATTATCGTATCAATCGCTACCGCAGTCTTTCCGGTCTGCCGGTCTCCGATGATGAGCTCGCGCTGGCCGCGACCGATTGGAATCATCCCGTCGATCGCTTTGATCCCAGTCTGAAGCGGCTCCTTCACTGACTGCCGCGCGACAATTCCGGGCGCCTTGATTTCCACTCGACGGAATTCTTTCGCGCTGAGCTCGCCTTTGCCATCGATGGGCACTCCGAGTGCGTTGACGACGCGGCCGAGAAGCGCCTCGCCCACCGGCACTTGGACGATTTTGTACGTGCGCTTGACCTGCGATCCCTCGCGGATCTTGGTGTCGTCGCCGAGAATGGCGAGCCCCACGCTCTCCTCCTCGAGGTTGAGCACCATACCGAAAACCCCACCGCCAAAATCAACGAGCTCGCCCGCCATGGCCTTTTCCAAGCCGTAGGCCTTCGCAACGCCATCTCCTACTGAGACAACCGTGCCTGTCTCCGATACGTCGAGCTTCTTGTCGAAGTCAGTGAGCTGGGTCTTGAGAATCTGGGTGATTTCTTCCGGTCGAATCTGCACCATTTGCCGCCTTACTCCCTAGTGTTTGGGTCTTGATCTCGTTTCATGCGGGCCTTCGCCTCAAAGAGATCAGGAAAACCGATCCGTACCCGGCGCGCCGTAAACCAGCCGGTCGCGCAGCCTGTGAATCTGCGCCCGCAACGTCCCGTCGTAGGTTACCCCGCCAACGGTCACCTTCACGCCCGCTAGCAGGGAAGAGTCTACTGACGTCTTGAAGCTCACCTTTTTGCCGAGCTTCCTGGAAAATGCCTGCGCGAGAGAATCGGAGTCCGAGGGCTCGAGCCGATCCGCTGATACGAGCGAACCCAGGACACCTCCGTCCGCCAAGAGCCGAACCACCTGAAACGCGCCCGCAACTTCCGACACCTGATCCACCCTTCCCTTCCTGGCCATCAAGGACAGGAACCGGGAAAGGAGGTCTGGAAACCCGAACTTGCGACAGAGCTCTTCGACAATCGACATCTTCTCTCGCGAAGACGTAGCCGGGCCGCAGAGCGCAACCCTCGCCTCCTTGTGGGAATCGATCGTCAGAGCGAATACCAAAAGACCTGCTCCAAGCCGATCCAGTCCGGATATATCTACTTTCGTTTCTACGGCAGCCTCGTAGAGCGCGCGCGCGTAGGACTTGGCGAGGCTCATTGAATTTTCGCCACTTGGATCGAAAACTCGCGACGAATCCTTTTTCGGTCGTCGCCCGTGAGGTGCTCCCGCACGATCGCCTCCGTTCGCTCGATCACCCGAACCGCCAGTTCGAGGAGCAGCTGCCTCTTGAACTCCTCGACCATCGCTCCAGAAGCGGTCCGAGCGTCTCGGACAATTCCGTCCGACTGTTGCTTCGCCTCGGTTGTGACCCGTAGCCTCATTGCGCTTGCGTCGTGGTTTGCCTGCTCTCGAAGGGCGGCCGCCTCGACTTCGACCGCCTTGAGCTTTGCTGAAAACTCCTCAAACTTCGCCTGAGCGATCCTGAGGTGCTCGGCCACTCTCTGAAGCTCGTCTCTCAGGCCTACATGTCGTTGCAGTACGAACTCTCGCAATGGCTTCCGAAGGTACGCCACGAGAATAACCAGGAGAATCGAGAGGTTTCCTGCAGAAATGAGCGCTTCCCTCATACATCAGTCCCGCTTCGAGAGAAGTTGCTCCGAGACGGCGCGGGCAAGCGACTCAACGTCCGCCTCTAGCTCCGCTTTCAGTTTCATGCGCTGCTGGGTAATTGCGTGCAGGCATTCCTGCGTGATCTTTTTCGCCTCCCCCCGCGCAGCGGACAAGAGGCTGGACTCTTCCGACTTGGCTTGCTGAATTGCCGCCTCGATTTCTTTTCTGGCTGCGCTCCGCTCCCCGCCTAGGCGCCGACTGTACTCATCCATCCTCTCCTGGGCCTGCGTCATAAGACGCTCGGCCGCCTCCCGATCCTCTACGGTACGTTTGTGCCGCGCTTCAAAAAGCTGGAGGAATGGTTTGAAATAGAGGTGGCTCAGGACGAAAAAAACAATAGCAATGAGCGCAAATTGGATAAAAAACGTGTAGTTGAGCCCGAATTGATCGAGGATCGCCACATGTAACTCCACGGCCCTACTGCGGAATAGCCGGGTGCTAACAC
The DNA here is from genome assembly GCA_964372615.1 of uncultured Bacteriovoracaceae bacterium. GTDB lineage: Bacteria > Bdellovibrionota > UBA1018 > UBA1018 > UBA1018 > CAYJTX01. The sequence goes on from CAYJTX010000210.1 coordinate 2,322, forward strand.
GTGCCAAAGAGCCGGGTCAAGCGACCATTTCAGCTTTGTGTCGATGACTTGGCCGTCCCCAGGAGGGATCGGCCTGCGCTTGGAGTCGAATTCACCATGCGACTGCTTCCTTCGAAAATCACCCCTTCGTCCACCCGAAGGCTTGGGGTCAGGATATCGCCTTTGAAAATAGCCGGGCGGTGGATTTCCACGCGGTGCCGAGCGCGGATTGAACCATTGACCTCTCCGCTGATCACAACCGTTCCAGCCTCAATTTGGCCCTGGATCCGGGCTCCCTCGCCGACGATCAGCGTGTCCGGAGTATAAATGTCGCCTCGAAATGTTCCGCTAATGCGGACCGTCCCCTGAAAGCAGAGCTTTCCCTCGAACTCACAGCCCTGTTCGATCACCCCCGTGACTGCGAAGTTCGAGACAGGAACGCTAAGGTTGGACGTGCGACCCATCTCTATTGATTCTGCATCGCAGTGAGAATGCGATCAAGGTCCTGGCGTGTTGCGTAATGGAAAACGATTTTACCGCGCCGCTCCGACCCTCTGACTTCGACGCGAGTCGACCACTGTCGGGTCAAATCTTGAGCCATTGAATCAAGTCGTTGGCGAATCGCAGTGCCCGCAGCCCCGGGCTCTGATTCCTGGGTCTGCCGATTCTCCCCTAGCCGGCCTTGGTCCCTGAGCTCCTGTACTCGTCTCTCGGTCTCCCGAACACTAAGACCTTGCTCGAGGATATCTGATCGAAGTCTCAGTCTCTGCTCCGGGTCATCCAACCCTAACAACGCCTTACCGTGACCAGGGGAAAGGGCTCCGCTCTTGAGGTCCTGAAGTATCGGCTCCGCCAAACGGAGAAGCCTCAGGCTATTGGCTACTGTAACTCGTTCCTTACCAACCCTGTGCGCGACGTCCTCTTGGGTAAGTGAAAAATTCTGAAGTAGCTGAAAGTAGGCCATCGCCTCATCTACGCAATTGAGGTCTTGGCGCTGGATGTTCTCGATCAGTGCGAGCTCAAGCGCCTCACGATCGGTCGCCTTCCGAATGACCACAGGAACCTGCCGAAGGCCGGCCCTCTTGGCGGCACGCAGTCTTCGTTCTCCAGCAATCAACTGGTAGCCGTTTGAGGTTCTTCGCACGATCAGAGGCTGAATCACCCCGTTTGACCGCATGCTCTCAGCGAGCTCGGCAATTGCCGAATCACTGAACTCCCGCCTCGGCTGGAATGGATTTACTGCGATCTCTTCGACTGAGGCCATGCTGATTCCGGGATGCCGATCCCGATTGCTTGCCTCGGAGAGCACTGGCGCGCCTGGTTCCATCTGACTCGCCTCAGCTGGGGGCGCAACAACAACTGCGTTCGGGAGTAATGACGCTAATCCCTTGCCTAAAACTGACTTCTGCTGATTCATACTCCCTCCCTGGATATCCGTCATGACTGCACCCCATGAGCGAATTCCGCGGTGGGGTCGGACACTGGGGTGCTCTCTCCGGCTGGTAACAAATTAATGCGAAACGGCGGCGGTACCACCTTCGGTTGATTCCTGGCGAGCAGCTCCTTCGCCAGATTCAGATACGAGAGACACCCCTTGGAATCGATGTCGTAGAGGAGCACCGGCTTTCCAAAACTTGAACACTCACTTAGGCGCACGTTTCTGGGAATCACGGTATCAAACACCTTGCCCGGAAAATGTACGCGCACTTCCTTGACGACCTCGTGGGCGAGATTATTTCGCCCATCAAACATCGTTAGGAGTATCCCTTCGTTAGCCAGGGACTGATTGACGCTCTGCTGGATGAGAGAAACCGTCTGAAGCAATTGAGAGAGCCCCTCAAGCGCGAAGTACTCGCACTGAAGTGGCACAAGGAACGAATCGGCCGCAGTCAGAGCGTTCACGGTTAAGAGCCCAAGCGAGGGGGGACAATCCAACAGGATATAATCGTACTGGCTCTTGACCTCCGCGATCGCGGCCTTGAGCTTCGATTCCCTCGCAAAGGTGCTCACTAGTTCTATCTCAGCGCCCGTGAGGTCCGAATTCGCTGGCGCGACAAAGAGGCAGTCCATCTCGGTAGGACGGATGACTTCGGATAGCTTAGCCTGGCCGATCAGCGCGTGGTAGATGTTTGCCCGACTCTGGGTATCTGCTCGACTCACACCGAGCGCAGATGATGCGTTTCCCTGCGGGTCAAAATCGATCACTAGTGTTTTTCGCTCTGCCACGGCGAGGGAAGCAGCCAGATTTACAGTGGTAGTAGTCTTCCCAACTCCGCCCTTTTGGTTGGTCAATGCGATCACTTTACCCATTGGGTTACCTCGTGCGGGACATTCAATCTACCCACCTGGGAATTCGGGCGGGGGGCGCTCGATGAGCGCCCCCCGTAATTCCTGTGTGGTTGTGGTCGTTGTGGGTAATCAAGGCTTACGCAACTTTGTGGCTGACTGCTCAGCCGCAAACTAAGGTTAGCCGCGACCATCTAATCTATCAAGTGGCGGGGGTAAAAAATATTATGGCCCATCGCATTATGCGTAGTCGCGACTAGCTGTGGCTGAACTCACTTCCCTCTTTCCCGATGAGTTTCGACAATCACGCGAGACTTCATCTCTGGCCCCGCAGTGTGTTCGGGTCGGGAGGGCGGCGGGGGGGGAGAGGGTGGGTTAGATGGGGGGTAGAGCGCGGGGGGCGGGGG
>CAYJTX010000210.1:5003-6546 GCA_964372615.1 uncultured Bacteriovoracaceae bacterium
TCATCTCTGGCCCCACAGTGTATTCGTAATGTCGCTTCACCGCGAGCTTTCCGCGGAATTTTCCCCTGTTGAACGCTCCCCATTCCGACTCCCAGCCTCTACTTTTAAGAAGCACAAGTGTGTTCCACGTGGAACGATTTGAGATCCACCCAAACACTCTCGAGATAGGGCCAACAGCTCGGCAAACAACCCGGTCGACTTGCGCGCCCTTCAAGAATTCTTCTCCGCGCCCAACAAAGACATCGCTTTTGAGCGAAAGTCGCTCTTTCATAAGATTCAAAAAATCGCCCTTCCGCCGCTCACTCTCGGCAACCACCCAAATCTGTCCTGTCAAAATTTCGCAAACAAGACCGGGAATTCCCTGTCCGCTTCCAAAATCAAGACAGTTTCCCATGACGAATCCCCCCTCAACGAGCCGAACGCAGTCCATGACGTGGCCAAAGACGAAGTCCTTGGGGGAGTCAAGCCGCGTCAGGTTCTGCTTCAGATTTTCTTCCTGAAGAATGAACCCAAAACAGGCCAATTTCTCAACTACCTCGGCCGCAAGTGCCGGGAAAACGGTACGAATCGCGTATCGGTAACTCTCAGAATTTTCTATGGGCCTACTCAAGCCGTTCTACCCGGGGGATCTTAGATCGCTGTTTCAGGTAGATGGAGAGACAGGCCAGAGCGGCAGGAGTAACGCCTTGAAGACGACTCGCCTGCCCAAGCGTCTCCGGTCGAGCCGCCTCCAGACGCAGACGTGCTTCTGTTGAGATACCATGAGCAGCTGCGTAATCTAGGTCCCTGGGTAGCCGGACGGACTCCTGATTTCTGAGACCATTCCAAGCTTGAATCTCCCGCCGGATGTACCCTTCGTACTTAATTTCAGTCTCGACAAGATCCCCAATCTCGCTACTTACCTCTCCGAACTCTGGTCCAAACCCAACAAGAGTTGCCCACTTCACTTCTGGGCGACGAAGTGCTGCCTCACCTGAGATGGAGTCCTTAAGGCCCGCGTACCCACACTCCCGAAGCCAGGTATCTAGACTGCCCCCTGGTGCGAATTGTATATCGCGAACACTCTTCCTGAATCGGTCCAGGTTCACTCGCTTCTCTTGAAACCTGGAATAGTCCCGATCGCACAGTAGGCCTACACTCCTGCCTCGCTCACTTAACCGGAGATCCGCATTGTCTTCGCGCAGCATAAGCCGGTACTCCGCCCGCGATGTAAACATCCGATAGGGCTCATCTGAACCTTGCAGAATGAGATCATCCAGCATGACTCCGACATAGGCTTCCTCTCGCCCTAACCGAAAAGGCTCTTTCTCTAGGCACCCGCGGGCTGCATTGACTCCGGCTACCAGCCCCTGTGCTCCAGCCTCCTCGTAGCCAGAAGTTCCATTGACCTGTCCCGCTAGAAACAGCCCTCGAACCTCTTTGGACTCGAGAGTTACATAGAGTTGCGTAGCATCAATTGCATCGTACTCAACCGCATAGCCATACCGGGAGAACTGAGCTCTCTCTAGCCCATTGATACTACGTACAAATTCGTCCTGTAGAT
>CAYJTX010000211.1:0-6522 GCA_964372615.1 uncultured Bacteriovoracaceae bacterium
GGAGGCTGCGCGGGCGTAACCGTGTGAGTGGGCGAAACGGGGACGATCGCCTCAAAGTCCTCGCGCCGCGGCCCATCCGCGACGAACTCGGAGGAGAGCCCGATCCGAGTGACCTGGAGCTGGTTCAAGATCTCGAAGGTCACCCGCCCGCTCTGAAAGATCGCCACAAGATCGTTCACGCGCATTTTGCCCTGGACTCCCGAGAGTCGCGTCTCCAGGCCCGACGAGACCGGAAGCCGGAATTCCGGCTTGGCCACCCGGACCGGGCCCCAGGGCAGGAGCACCGACTGATCCGGAATAACCACGTTCGAAGGGATCTGTCGTGGCCCCATCACGTCGATGGTGTCGCGCAATGGCGAGACGAACGCCTCGAGCCTGAAGTCGAGGAGGTCGTAGGCGCTGAGGCTGCGAAAGACGGCGCCGGCCTGGACGTAGCCGGATCCGACGGGCTGAAATCCCCCGAACTCCCCGCGCACCAGGACCGTCGCGGCGTCGAGATCAAGCCCCCGAAGGAGAACTGTCACCTTCGAACTCCCTGGGACGCCGTGGAGGCTGAAACCCAGGTAGCCCGGCGCCGACGCGTGAACCGCGTACCGCCCTCCTCGCTCTTCCTCGCGAACGACATCGGCGGCGGAGACCGGAGTGAGATCCACCTCGCGCAGCACCTCGACAGACGGCGGCCGGTCCGGACCGGAGGAGTTCTGATGAAGCGAAAAGCCGAGTGTCCGGGTGTCAGCCGCGGCGCTCGTCTCGAAAGCGAGCCCGACCAGCGCAACTACTCCGATCGCGGCGAAAAACAGCGAAATACCCCGTACGCTACGGCCTCTTGATTTGAACATGACCCAGAAGTACCGGGCTCGTTTGCGCCTTGTCAACGCCGTGGAGTTGAACGAGTGTGGCCGCATGAGGGAGATCGACGTCCTGGAGGAGTTCACCCGGGTGCTGCGAATCGAGGGCGAGGCCGTGCTCGCCTGCCTCGAGCGCATTCAGAAGGACGAAGCTCGGCGAGAGCTGGCTGACGCGGTAAGACTTCTCTGCGGGGCCCTCGAGCGCGGCGGAAAGATCGTCGTCTCGGGCGTCGGCAAGTCCGGAAAGGTGGCCCAGAAGATCTCGGCCACTCTGTGCAGCACCGGAAGCCTCTCGGTCTTTCTCCATCCGACGGAAGGGCTGCACGGCGATCTCGGGATGGTCACCGGGAACGACGCGGTCCTGGCACTGAGCCATACCGGAAACACGGATGAGCTCGTCCGCCTGCTGCCTTCCCTCAAGAAGCTGCGGGTGCCGATCATCGGCATGGGCGGGAACGCCCGCTCCCAGCTCGCCGAGCAGTGCGATGCGTGGATCGACGCCGCGATCGACCATGAGGCCTGCCCGCACAACCTCGCGCCCACCACGAGCACCACGCTCGCGCTTGCGCTCGGCGACGCGCTCGCGGTAGCGCTCATGAAAGCCCGAGGATTTGACGCCGAAGCCTTCGCGCGCCTCCATCCCGGCGGGACGCTCGGTCGACGCCTCCACCTGACCGTGACGGACGTCATGCACTCCGGGGAGGCGATCGGCGTCGTCAGCGCCTCCTCCAGCATGGACGAGGTCATCGTCGTGTCGACCCAGAAGAAGCTCGGCGCAGTCCTGGTGGCCGAGGGTCGTCGCTTGCTTGGAATCATCACTGACGGCGACCTGCGTCGAGCCCTTCGGCACCGGGAAAAGTTCTTTCGGCTCCGAGCGGACGAAGTCATGACGGGAGCGCCGGTCACCGTACGCGCCGATACGCGCGCGATGGAAGCGCTCGACCTCATGGAGAACCGCCCCAGCCAGATCAGCGTTCTGCCCGTGGTCGATTCACAGGGCGCCTGGGTCGGTATCGTGCGCCTGCACGATCTGGTCAGGACGCTTTGACGGAGGCCGAAAGCTGTCCGCACTGCGGTGGAGCGCCTCGCGAGCGACCGCTGCATCCCTACCCGATCAGGACGCAGCTTGCCTTCGGCGTGAGCTTCGTCGCGTTTCTCGGCTACCTCTCAGTCACTCGTGACACCTCTGGCTGGGGACGCCAGTGGCTGCCTTGGCTCTGGACCGCGGTCCAAGGCGCGCTTGGCGTCCAGCTCGTGCGCGGCCGAATCCGCAGCCGCGCCCGAATTTGGCGTTGCATCCGCTGTGGGCGTGACTTACGCTAAGGTCCTTGAATCCATGAAGTTATCACGGAACCCTTGCTAGGGGAGGCAACCAGCGTGCAAACGAGCCTGCGTCAGTCCGAGTCGAAACTGTTTTCAAAACCCTTCGCTCTCATGACCGCAGGCGCGGCTCTCGTCGCCTTCGCGTGGGTCGCAGCGTGCAGCAACCAGTCGGCGAAAGCGAAGCCGAATTTCGTGATGAAAGACGCCCCCCGAGCGGGCATCGTCGCGAAAATCGGCGGCGAGGAGATCACGGAAGAACAGCTGATCGGCGACGACAAGCTCGACTTCCACGATCTCAAGAAGCGCGAGTACGAGCTGAAGATGGACCGCCTCAACAAGCTCCTGGTCGACAAGCTCATCGGCGCCGAGGCCAAGAAAGCCGGCCTCGCGACCGAAGACTACATCAGCAAGAAGGTCACCAAGGGCGAGATCAAGGTCAGCGACAAGGATTTCAAGAAGTTCGTGGCCGACAAGCGCATCCCCGAGAGCCAGATCAACCCGCAGATCAAGGACCGGATCATGGCCTATCTGCAGACGCAGAAGAAGCAGGACCAGCTCCAGGAGTATATCGCCAAGCTGACCCGAAGCAGTCCGGTCGAGGTCTATTTCTCGAAGCCGAAGATGTCGGTCAGCGTCGAGGTCGGCGAATCCCCGGTCATGGGAGGAGCAAAGGCACCCGTCACGATCGTGGAGTTCTCTGACTTCCAGTGCCCCTTCTGCAGCCGCGGCGCGGACGTGGTCACCGAGATCAAGAAGAAGTACGGCAGCAAGGTGCGCGTCGCCTTCAAGCACTTCCCGCTGCCCATGCACCGCGAGGCCAAACCCGCCTCCGAGGCCTCCATGTGCGTGAACGAGCAGAGCTCCGACAAGTTCTGGAAGTACCACGACCTCGTGTTCAAGAATCAGGACAAGCTCGACAACGCGAGCCTCGAGAAGTACGCGAAGGACGTCGGAGCCGACGTGAAGAAGTTCAACGAGTGCTTCTCGGCCGGCAAGTTCAAGGACATGGTCCAGAAGGACCTCGAGTACGGCGAGAAGATCGGCGTGAAGTCGACGCCGACCTTCTTCGTGAACGGTCAGCTCGTGGCGGGTGCCGTTCCGATCGAGTCCTTCTCCGAGATCATCGACGAGGAGCTCGAGTCCTCGAAGTAGCTCCGGGACGCTGAGCAAAGTTCTCCCACCCTGCAGAATCAGCCGGGCTGACAACGCGCGCCGTCAGCCGCAACCACCTGATACCACGGGGTTCCGCCAACTCCGTCCGTGGTACGCTCCTTGCTCTTGAATTCCCCGGGCAGGGACGCTCATGTCATCGGTTTCGCCATTGGACGGTGGATACCAGTACCAGTCGAAGGCAGTCGCAGAGCTTGAGGACGAGATGCGCCTTCAGGCCAAGCGCAGCCGCGAGCAATACGACAAGGCGCTCGCCAGCTCCCAGGAAAAGCACGATGCCGAGTTCCAGAGGCGCTCCGAGCAGATGGATCGGACGGTCCAGAACGTACGCGACGGGGCGGCCGAGAACGTCTCCCGCGAACGGCAGTCCGCGGCAGGCGAGATCAACCGCCTGAAACAGGCCACCTACGACAAGTGGGGCCGCTACAACGGAGAGGAAGCGGACGTCATCAAGACTCAGTTCGACGAGGCGAAGGGCGCCTGGGCGCACCAGCACGAGAACGACAAGAGAAACCTCCAGGACTCGGAAGAGAACTACGACAAGCGGCTGTCGGAGCTCAACCGCGAGCATGCCGCGAATCTCGAGCGGGTGGTCCAGGAAGCCCACGACTCGGCAAGCGAGACCTACACGAAGACCTACCAGAACCAACGCAACGCCAACTCCGAGCAGCAGAAGAAAGCCGAGAAGGACTACGAAGACCTCAACCGCGCCCGCATGGACGACCAGAACTTCCAGCGCCGCGAGACCTCCCGCCTGATCAACGACCAGCGTCTGGACTTCCAGCACCGCATCCAGAAGCTCAACGCGAACAACGACGCCCGAGCCAGCGAGCAGGGCGCCACCTACGACGACCGGATCGAGGCCCAGACCCGCGCGCTCAACGACTCCCACGCCGAGGAGGCCAAGGTGCTTCGCGACAAGGTGAAGGAGTACACGTCCTACGTCAACGAGCACACGAAGGGGCGCGCGGAGGGCAACTACGAAGCCACGACCGAGCACGAGCAGGAGTGGAAAGATCGCGAGCGAAACATCGTCGCGGGTTACGAGCGCGAGATCGCGAAGCTCAAGCGGGGGGCCAACGAGACGGAATCGTACCTCGCCCGCGTCAACAATGAGACGATCCGCGACAAGGACGCCTACTTCGCGAAAATCATCCGCGGCACCACGCAAGACAACTACAACGCCCAGAAATCCATCTCCGACACGTTCAACCGCGACCGCTCGGAGCTTGTGTACCAGCAGAATCGCGACAAGGAGCAGACGAGGGCATCGCACGAGTCGCAGCTCCGCGGCGCCAACGAGGCCCGAGAGGTGGCCCTGCAGAATCAGGCGAAGGCCTACCAGGAGACCATCGCCCAGAGCCGGACCACGAACGAGGACAAGATCAAGATCCTCGAGGAGAACATCCAGCGGCGCTCGACGTCGGCGGACGCGTCCCTGGTTTCGCCGGCGGCGGAAGCGGGGATCCGGGCGACCGTGCAGGGCGAGTACGAGAAGACGTTCGAGCAGGAGCGCGAGCGGAACAAGGGCTTCCTCGATGGGGTTCATCGCGGGTACTCGGATCGGCTCCAGGACACGATCGTGGCGGGCGAAACCAAGCAGGCGCAGCTCCACCAGGAGCTCACGACCGAGCAGCACCGGAGCCGCAAGGACCTGCTGCAGCACATCCAGGACGGCGAGTTCACGCGCAACAACACGCTTCGCAACCAGGAGCAAGATCACCAGCGGGAGGCCCAGAACATGAATCGCTCCTACGCGCTCATGCTCGAACGCCAGCGCAAGCAGTACGAAGAGATCATCGCGGCCCAGAAGAGCGACTCCTCGACCCGCCTTCAGTCCCAGCGGCAGGAGGCCGAATTCGCGAACCGGGTCGCCCAACGCGAGTACGCGGCCAACCAGAACGAGCTGATCCGCGATTATGAGAAGCGGCTGACGGACCAGAAGCTCCTTCAGGACGATCAGCTCAACGACCTCAGGCAGGTGACCGATCGCAGCATCCGGGAGAGAGAGCGCAAGGAGCGCGCGAACCTCGAGGAGCAGGCGCGCTCGTACGAGCAGCGGATCTCCCAGCTCGAGGTCCAGCAAAAAGAGCGTGAGCGCTATTTGACACAGCATTATCAGGATGAGATCGACAGGACCCGGCGCTCCAATGATCTCCTCGCAAAGAAGAAGAGTTAAGGTCGTCTGCACGCTCGGCCCGGCGAGCCGAACGCCGGATCGCATCCTCCGCCTGGTCGAAGCCGGGATGGACATCGCGCGGCTGAACTTCAGCCACGGCGACCACGATTTCCACCGGTCGCTCGTCGCGAGCATCCGGGACGCCTCGAGGCGCTCCGGGCGGCCCGTCGCGATCCTCCAGGATCTTCAGGGCCCGAAGCTCCGCGCCGGCAAGCTGCCCAAGGGCGGTATCGAGCTTCGCGAGGGCGACCGGCTGCTGCTCCACCCCGAGGGGGCCGCGGTGAAGAACGGCGGACCCGGACTGATCCCCATTCCCATCTCGGCCGAGATTGCCAAGGCGGTTTCGCAGGACGTCCGCCCGGGCGGGCGGATCCTCTTTGACGACGGCCGGATCTCGACCCGGGTCTCGAAGGTCTTCCCGCCCGAGCTTGTGGTCGAGGTCGAGAGCGGCGGGAAGCTCACGGATCACAAGGGCATGAACCTGCCCGGCACTCCCCTCTCGCTCAGCTCGGTGACCGAGAAAGACCTCGAGGATCTCAAGCTCGGCCTCTCGCTTGGCGTCGATGCCGTCGCGCTCTCGTTCGTCCGGACCGCGGCCGACATCGAGACGATTCGCGAGAAGATGAAAAAGCTCGGGACCGGGACACCCCCGCTCATCTTCTCCAAGATCGAGCGCGAGGAGGCGGTCGAGAACCAGGGCTCCATCATCGAGGTCAGCGACGGCCTGCTCATCGCCCGTGGCGACATGGCGGTGGAAGTCGGCGCGGAGCGGGTTCCGATCATCCAGAAGCAGCTGATCGCCTCGTGCAACGAGCTCGGCGTACCGATCATCACGGCGACCCAGATGCTGGAAAGCATGATCGTCTCGACGACGCCCACCCGCGCGGAGGCCAACGACGTCGCCAACGCCGTTTTCGACGGCACCGACGCCGTCATGCTCTCGGGCGAGACGGCGAGCGGCAAGTACCCAGTCGAGTCCGTGCAGACCATGACTCGAATCAT
>CAYJTX010000212.1:0-6474 GCA_964372615.1 uncultured Bacteriovoracaceae bacterium
AGGCGTCCTCAGCGGCGAGCTCGCGCAGGCGCAGGCAAGCAAAGCGACCGACGCCAGGACCCAAAGGGGTTGTTTTCTCATGGTGGTGTCTCCCGAAGCTCTGAACAGCGCTGCTACCGCCGCGGGGCGGCGCCCGAGCTCTTGATATCCACGATAATCCGGACGGGATTCGAAAGCTCGAAGACCTCTACGGGCGACCCCTCCTTCAGGCCTAGCACGAACGTCCAGGATTCGTCATCCAGCCTGGGAAGGAGCTCGACCGTACCGATCACGGAACTTTTCTTGAAGGTCCGGACGACGAGGCCCGAATCGAAAGCCAGCTTGGGGCGACCCCAGAGAGTCAGCACAAGCCGCTTCTCGTCCGGCGTCACCGCTACATGATAGTAGGGCGGGCGCTGGATCGCGGCCGGCTCGCCCGCGAGGGTGCCCTCGAGATCGATCACGATTCTCTCGAAATCGCGGTTGGTGGCCCGGCGGATGTCCCGCACGGTCACGTCATCGATGGCCGCGTCACCCCCGACGATCAGGCCGTCGCGAACGTAGGCCTGCGTCTTCTTGGCGTCGGCGACATGAACTTTATCGGGCCTCAGGGCCGCCCTGGCCTCGGGCATCGCCCCGGCGATCGCCCCCATCGCGACAACCCCGGCCACCAGCAGCGGAACGCGAGCCGTCATGAGCTTAGGGTAGCCCCGAGCTTGACGCCGCGCAAGCCGCGCGGCCAGGAGCATCGCCACCCACGGAAGGAACCATCCGGCCACGGCGCCCGCGCCCGGCCCCCCGATCGGCGGCTGACCGTCCGCCCGCCGAGCGACCGTTCCGCAGAAGCCGAGAAAGCCACCGTCGTCTTCCTCCTCTTCCCCGCTCTTGGCCGGCCCCCCGGCCGGGCTCGAGTAGGGAGGGAAGTTCTCGTCCATGCGACAGCGGGCGTTGTAGGGAACGGACTGTGCCAGCGGCGGCGCTCCTTCGTTGAGCGATCCCGCAATCACCAGAAACGCGGTCGAGTCTGTCGACGTCGGGCCGGCAGGGTAGAGACCCGACGAGAGTGGCGTGGCCGTTACGCGCAGGTAGTAGTCCCCGCGCGACAGACCCGTGACCGTAACCGCCGAGTCGAAGTTCACGTAACCCGAGGTCCCTATGTAGAGATCGTCCGCGACCGACGCTCCGACCGGGTTGCCGACGGAGTCCACGAGCTGCACGTCGGCGTCGATCGGCGCATAGAGGCTGTAGGCCAGGACCCGCACCTCGACCTGCCCCTCGACGGCTCGGAGCCTGTAGTATTGGGTGCCCGACGAAACGCGGTCGACGTATCCGAAGCCCGAAGCGCCGCCGGACGCGTCCACGACGACAGGCGCGCCCGGAATCGTCGACGAGCCGGTCGTGGATACCGCCGCCGCGCCACCGTAACCGCACGCGACCGAGATCGTGGGTGCGCCGGCGCTGGAGCCTGCCCCCACCGAGACAGTTGAGAGCTGCGCCCCGCTCCCGAGAAAGGTGCGGCTAAAAATCCCTCCGGCGCAGACGTAGGCGGACGAGCCCGAGAAGTAGGAGGAGAGGGCGCCCGCGCCCGCGTAAAACGGCTCCGCCATCAGGAAGTACGACCCTGGCTCGAGCCCCGAGAGCACGTACCGGCCCGAGCGATCGGTCACCGCCGACCCGAGGACCGTCCCGCGCCTTCGAGAGATCGCCTGAACGTGCGCTCCGAATACGGCCTGGCCGCTTGCGGAAGACACGACCGAGCCGCTGATCGATCCCCGCGATCCGTCGACCGGATAAAGCGCCCGGATCCCGACCTGCTCGTCGCAGCCGAGGTAGGCCTGCTCCGGCGCTTCCATGTAGAGCATGGTGGATTGCAGGTGCCCGCTATGCGACAGGCCGAACGCGTGGCCGAGCTCATGAGTCAGCACGTTTTCGACGAAAACTTGCGCGCCGTTGCCGTGACCGCCTCCGGTGGCGCCGTAGCCCGAGGTATGCCTGGCGTCGGTCGTGAACTGGTACACGCGGTCGTTGAGAACGATGTCCGTCTCGAGGATCTCGCCCGTATCGGTGTTGTACCAGACCTGCGTGAGACCCAGGACGTTTGACGAGAGCTGCGTTCCGGAAATGGACGCGAAGTAGAGGTTCGAGTAGCCGTTGTAATTGCTGTTCGCGGCGTACGTGGAGGGATCCGAACCCTGCCAGTAGTCAAAGCGCACGCCCCCCCCCGGATGCAGTAGCCCAACGTTGAAACCCGCGAACAACCGCCGAGTAGAAGGAGGGCGCGCTGAGCCCGCTTTGATTTGCGGGGTTACCCGCCAGCGCGAGGCGCGCGCCCGGGGTCCACTTCACGGTCCTGCCTGCGGAAGAGATCGTCGGCGTGTACGCGTAGGCCATGCCGGCGACGGTGAAACCTGTGACGAAAGTCACCGCCGCGAAGGCGGTCGCTCGGCGATCCATCCATGGACCTCCTGAAAATACGGCCCCAGACCGCCGCGCTTACTTGCGCAAAAGCGCCAGTGCGATGACGGCCACCGTCAAGAGCGTGGCGACTCCCAAGAGAAGCGCCCAGCCCGGGATCCCGCCTCCGTCCTTGGGGGGCGGGTCTCCTACCTGCGAAGTTTGCAAAGGGGATGCCTGCCCTTGAGCACCACCGACTCCCGTGGAGTCCGTGGATGGGGGGCCCGAGGCACCTAAAGTTGGCCTGGGCTTGCGGGGGGTTGGAGTGATCGCCCCTCCATCGTTCGCCTGTCGTCTCACCAGATCCCTCAGATCCTCGAGAGACCAATCCGGCCTCGGAGAGGGCCCTTCGTGACCTTCCTCACCGTGTAAAACATGCCCGCGCAACCCAGGGTGGGTCGAGGACCGAAGGGCTGCCCCCTCCAGCATCTCGCGGCCGTCTTCCCTGCGGCGAATCGTGAACTTCGACATCATCATGCCGTGTAGGTCGTGCGACCCATCGGGGTTCTGCAGGCCCAGGAAGACGACCACGTCTTCGCCGCGCGAGAACACGGCGGTGCCGGCGACCTGCATCCCGACGCCATCCTTTTCGCCGCCCAGCTCCCGCATCACCAGGGAGGACTTGCTCGAGGAGTCGCCTTTGACGAGCTCGTCGATTCTGAGCTCCCAGAAGGTGTAGATCCGCTTGGAGCCGTCGGAGAGCTGCACCCAGTCGGTCTTCTTCGATCCCACTCGCCCGCGAACGATGACCGGCGCCTCTTTCACCGAATCCGGAAAGGGCCGCTCGTAGAAGGAAGTGCCCCAGACCGAGGCGGGTAACTGGCCCAGGGCCAGCAGTCCAAAAGTGTAAATCCCGCGGATCCTCATGACATCATCTTAGCTCCGGTCGGCCATTCACCCAATACCTTGCAAGCCCCGGAGGGGAATGCTAAGGCAACGCAACCAATCGTTTTTGTTTTGGATGTGGGTTATTAGCTCAGTTGGTAGAGCAGCTGACTCTTAATCAGCGGGTCGGAGGTTCGAACCCTCCATAACCCACCATTTTCATCATGGCCCGAAATCCCGCAGCGCAGCTTCGCGGTCTCCTCCCTCGCCCCGTGAGAAGGCGGGTCCAGGCGAGCCTGACCTATCTCCTGCTCATCGTTCTCATTCTGGGGATCGCCGTCGGAGTCTACGAAGGGGGCGTGCACCTGGCCGAGCTGACGTCGGCGCAGATCACGCTCGGAGAGCTCCCCTGGGCGCTCGCGCTGTCGCTGATTCGCATTCTCCTCTCGTACTGCTTCGCGCTCGCCTTCGCCTTCGTGGCGGGACTCGCCGCCGCGCGGACCCGCGTCGGAGAGAAGATCATCCTTCCCGCGCTCGACATCCTTCAGTCCATACCGATCGTGGGATTCTTCCCCGCGGCCATCTCGTTTTTCATCGGCATTACCCAGGGCCACCGGCTGGGTGTGGAGATGGCGGCGTGCTTCCTCATCTTCACCTGTCAGTCCTGGAACCTGGCCTTCGCCGTCTACGAGGCCGTGAAAACCCTGCCCCAGGATCAGCTCGACGCGGCGGACGGATTCGGGCTGGCCGGCAGCCGGCGCTTCTGGCGGCTTTTCGCCCCCGCGTGCGTCCCCCGTCTGGTTTACAATTCGATGCTGTCGTGGACGAACGGTTGGTTTTTCCTGGTGGCCGCCGAGATCATCGCGGTCGGATCCGTGAAGTACCACCTGCCGGGAATCGGCAGCTTTCTGCAACGGGCGGCCGCGGACGGCGACCTGCGCCTCGTCGTCTGGGGCCTGGTTTCATTGACGGCGCTGATCATCGCCTTCGATGCCTTCGTCTGGCGGCCCCTCGCGCACTGGAGCGCGCGGTTCAAGCAGGATTTCTCGGGAGGGACGGCGGAGTTTCGAAGCCTCTCGCCCTCCTGGTTCACGACCACCGCGCTTTCACGCCCCTTTCGCCCGCTGCGCCGCCGCTTCTTGCGAATGCTCCGGATCCTGGCGAAACCCTGGGCCTGGGCGCTGCGCGAAATCCTTCTGCCCCTGCTCTGGGACCTGCCCTCCCACCTGATTCGAGGCGGCGTGAAAATCCTGCGACCGATCGGGCCCGCGGCGATTGTCGCACTTGCGCTCCTCGCAGGCCTGGGTGTCTTCGCGGCGGGTCGCTTGGTTGTCAGGGCGCTCCTGCCCCCTTGGCCCGCGATGGCTGGAGAAATCCCGCTTGCGATCCTGGCCTCGACGGCGCGGCTCACGCTCGCGCTCGCCCTCTCGCTTGCCTGGGTTCTTCCGGTCGTGCTCTGGACCTGGAACCGCCCTCGCCTCAGGCAGTTTCTTACGACGATCGCGCAGGTGGGTGCGAGTCTTCCGGCCACCGCGCTCTTTCCGCTCATCTTCCTGGTCACGATCCGCTGGCTCGGCGGCGGCATCGAGCTGACCTCGCTCGTTCTGCTCCTCTCGGGGATGCAGTGGTACATCCTTTTCAACGCACTCGGTGGCGCGTCGACGATTCCGTCCGATCTTGCAGACGCCACGCGTTCTCTCGGACTTTCCAAGCGGCAGACGTGGATTCGCCTGGTGCTTCCGGCCATCCGCGCGCCGTTGATCACCGGTTCGCTCACCGCGTGGGGCGGGGGCTGGAACGCGCTCGTCGTTTCTGAATACGTGACCTATCAGGATCGGGTTCTCTCGGTGAACGGGATCGGCGCCCTGCTGAACCGCGCGGTCTATCAGCAGGGCGACACCCGAGCGATCACCCTCTGCATCGCGGCCCTGATCGGCTGGATCGTCCTCATTAACGGGCTGGTCTGGAGACCGCTCTATCGAACGGCCTCTGAACGGTATAAGTTCGACGCACTTTAAGACACCTTGACCAGGCCAGGCGAAGCCGGGCCGAGAAATGCGATGCAGCACGGACCCATCCTCCTCCAGTTTGAAAACGTGACGCAGCGATTCACGCTGCCCCAGGGTGAGGTGACGGCTCTGGAGAAGCTGAACTTCGAGGCGCGCGAGGGTGAGTTCATCGCGATCGTGGGTCCCTCGGGAGCCGGCAAGAGCACGATCCTCAGGCTCATGAGCGGCCTCCAGCCGCCGACCGAAGGTCGTGTGATCTATAAGAATCAGCCCCTGGCGACCACGAATCTCGAGTCGGCCATGGTCTTCCAGAATTTCGCGCTGCTTCCCTGGCTGACGGTCATGCAGAACGTCGAGCTCGGTCTGGAAGCCCGAGGGCTGGGCCTCGCGCCGCGCCGCAAGAAAGCCTCTTTCTATATCGATAAGGTAGGTCTGGCCGGTTATGAAGAGGCCTATCCTCGTGAACTTTCAGGTGGGATGAAGCAGCGTGTGGGATTGGCCCGCGCGTTGGCCATCGAACCTGAGATCCTCTTGATGGACGAACCGTTCTCGGCGCTGGACGCGCTGACTTCGATCAACCTTCGAGACGAGCTGGTCGACCTCTGGAGCGACCGGGACCTCCCGGTCAACACGGTCGTCATGGTGACCCACATCCTCGAGGAGGCGATCGAGCTGGCTGACCGAGTGCTGGTGCTCTCGAGCAGACCCGGAAAGATCGCAGGGGACCTGGCGATTGACCTGCCGCGTCCCCGAGAGAAGCGGGACAAGGGATTCATGGAAACAGTGGACCGGATCTTCTCGCTGATCGCCTAAGAGAGAGTGAGTAAAACGCAGAATATGGACAGTTCCAGTAACGCATCCGCACCCCTCCCCGAGATCGGCATCAGCGAGATCCTGGGGCTCGTCGAAGTTCTCAAGGGCAAGGGGGGCCGCGAGGACATCTACAAGCTGGCCGCGGAGCTGAAGCTCGAGTTCGGCGCCATACTGACCGTCATCCGCGGAGCGGAGCTCCTGGGCCTCGTGAATACGCCGGGCGGAGACGTCGTCATCGAACCCCTTGGGGAGAAAGTCAGCCGCGCTCGCATCAACGCGCGAAAGACGATCGTGAAGGGCCAGATCCAGAAAATTCCCGTTTTCAAGACGCTCGTGGACTTCCTCAACCAGAAGGAGGATCACCGCGCGACTCGCGACGAGCTGCTCGAGAAAG
>CAYJTX010000213.1:0-6435 GCA_964372615.1 uncultured Bacteriovoracaceae bacterium
GCCGCACGGGTAGTTCCGTCGAAAGTCACGCGGAGCTCTCGGGCGGCGTCATCCCGCTACGTCTCAGTCGTACTCGCGCGCGGGCTGCATGAGCGCTCGAAGGGACGCTGCGAGTTCGTCGACGCGAAGAGCGGTCGCCGGTGCGAGAGCCGCCATCGGCTCCCGATCGACCATCAGCTCCCGTTCGCGCTCGGGGGGGCCACGGCGGCCGAAAATATCCGGCATCTTTGCGCAAGTCATAATCGCCTGGAGGCGATCCTGGTGTTCGGACGGGAGAAGATGCGTTCTTACCTGCGCGTGTGAGCGGGGCGGGGTATGGCTTTGACCGGACGCTCGCTCGTCGGGAGCCCGACCGCACTCCAGCCCGACCGCACGCCAGCGTCAGTACGTCCTTGCCGCGCCCTCAGCGTCAACAGCTCAGAGCGCGATCGCGGTCAGGAGGGGGGCATTTTCGCGCGGCTCCCGAGGATCGAGCACAGCGAGCAGCTCCTGCGCGGGAGCGTCGCGAGTAGCGAGCCGTGCGTCGGTGGTGGGAGTTTGACCGAGCTGGAGGATCGAGGTCGGGCCATCGGTCGTCGGGCAAGCTCCGGCCGTCAGGGTCGCCACGACGGCCGCTCGACGGCCGATCGTCTTGTTGACGAATTCCCGGACAGACCGATCGGCGGCTGCCAGCGAGTCGGTCGATATCGGAATTTCGTAATTTTCCTGGGCAACGCCCGGCGGGTTTGCGAAGTAGTAACCGAGGTGGACGTTCAGATCCGGGTCGAGCTGGATGGAGCGCCGGCTTGCAAGCCCGTCCCTCCTCTGGGGTGTCCCATCGGAGTCGACGCAGCCGCGTGCGAAGGGGTGGGTATTTTTCCTGCCCAAACTGCACTCGAAGTCATCGAAGCGGGCACTGATCGCGTTCATCCGCCTCGTGAGGCGGGCTCTGTAGAGATCGGACGAGCCGGCGGCGCGCAGCTGCCTCTCCTGCGGGGTGATCGACCTAACGAAGTTTTGGGCTTCCGTGAATCCGGCGCCGAACTTCGTAAGAAGCTCAGCGCGACGGGCGTCGTACTCCTCGTTGGCGAGGCGCTGGGCGGTCTGGCAGAGCGCGGCGCTCGGGTCGGCCCAGGCGGCCGGGCCCTGAAGGGCAAGGCAGGCGGCTAGGGCGAATGGGACGTGGAAGATGTAAGCGGGGACACGCATCGAAAATCTCCTTTGGGGATTGAGCAGGGGAGTTCAGCAAGAGGCGGACCCGGGTGGGTGCAGGCAGGCCCGAGGGCGAGGGAATGAGGGCCTACATGAATGGAATTACGATGAATTACTGACCTAGCTGTCTACTGGGTCAGTGATGTCGGGAGTTTCGCTCACCGGAGGGTGTGCTCTCGCGGGTCGACGGGCGCCCAAGAGCTAGACAGCGCTACTTGCGGGTGAACCGGCCCTCGAAACGCGCGGGGAAGGGGATCCGGGTGTGATTGCGAAACGAGATCTGCCAGCCGTTGTGAAGGTTGAGATCGATCTCCTGCCAGCCGTGGTTTTTGAAGGTCTTGTCGAGAAGGAGCGCGAGTGCGGGGTCCGACCTTGCCGCCTCGCGGTCGGCGGCGGTCACGACGATCGTTCCTCGAAACGCACCGCGAGGCTCGAGATTCTGTCGGGTCATGTAGGGGCGCCTGACGTGCAGGGTGAACGCGTGCCAGCTCGAGCCCAGGCGGATGCGAAGCTCAGCCGGGCCGCAGTCGGCGTGAAAGCCGCGGAGCTCCACCTCGGCGCGGCCGCTGACGCCGCGGCCTTCCAGCCACCCGGAGTAGTCGGCGAGGCGCTCGGGACCGGGCGCGCCGCCGCCGGCGAGAAAGGGCTCGCGGAGGGGTTCGCCGGTGACGACGAACTGCCAGCTCTCGTCGTAGATCAGCTTCCGGAAGTAGCCGGTTTCCCCACGCGCGTTGACGCCTTCGACTCTCAGTTCGCGGCCGGCGTTCTTGTTTCCGCGCAGGGGGGCCGTCTGGAAGATCGTGAGGCCTCTCGTCGGGCGGCCGAGCTCGGGAGTGATCCGGGGCTGCGCGCGCCAGTCCTCGGGCGGGAGAAGACGCGTGGTCCGGGCGCCCACGCCCTTGCCGGCTTCGGCCGGGTCATAGGTATAGGGAAGAACCGGATCGTCTCCGACCGTGTCGTAATCCGCGAGCCGGGTGAAAAAGCGGCCGCCCTCGTCGACTACAAAGAGAGTGGAGGCCGAGGCGGCCATTGAAGCCGCGCGGAAGCGGCCGCGCTCGGGCAGGCAGACGGAGTAGTTGAAGCTCGAGCCGAGCCATGGGTCGGCGAACCTGAGCCGCGTGCCTTCGTCGGTGAGCGCGTAGTAGGTCGTGACGCCCGCCGTCTGGAGGTGGCGGTTGCCGGCGATGTCCTCGTAGCCGCCGACGAGCGGTCCCCGGTGCGACATCGCGTGCGCGTCGGTGTTCTCGGGCAGGCGCAGGACGTAGTCGAAAGGCCCCCAGGTGTCGTTCCACTTCAGGGTGTTCGACTTTACGTAGTAGACCTTCCGGGTCTCGTCGATCGCCACCAGATTGTAGCCGTCGGCCGAGAGCTCCACGAGCCTGCCCGCGGGCTCGAAGGGCCGACCCAGATGGCCCTCGCCTTGGGGGATGCCCGAGCCTCCGAAGAGTGCCCATTCTCCCGGCGCGTGGCCGTAGAGCACGTTGGGGCGGTGCCAGATGCGGCCGTCCCGAAGCGCGAACTCCGAGTGGATGTTGAAAGTCTCAGTCCGTGTCTGCACGGCGACCACCGCGGGGAGGTCGCTCGGCGCGGCCTGGGCGAGCCCCGAGGCGAGAAGCCCGAGCGTGAGCAGGCAGGAAGTTTTGAATCGACCGAAACCGACGATCATCAGGAGCACCTTCGCGGGCGGTACTTTATAGATGTTGACATTAATAGTCAAGAATATAACTCCCTGGTTTCATCGCGGTCCTTGCTCTCCCGTCCTCCGGGTCCCCCAGGTCGGAGTTTGTTCGAGAAGGAGCTCGGGGTCTAGGTCCGGAGCCCCGTCAGCAGCCGATCCTGCACCCGCCTGAACTCGGGGGGAACGCGGTCGCCGAGCTTCTCGAAGAACTCGTTGTGCTGGACGATCTCGGCCTCCCATTTCGCGGGCTCGATCGAGGTCACGTCCTGGAAGTCGCGCTCCGTGAAGCTCTCGAGCCCGTTCCACTGGAGGTCGGAGTATCGGGGCATCGTCCCGAGCGCCGTCTCGACGCCCTGGGCCCGCCCGCGGACGCGGTCGACGACCCACTCAAGCACGCGCATGTTCTCGCCGTAGCCGGGCCAGAGGAACTTGCCTTCCTTCTTGCGGAACCAGTTGACGCCGAAAATCAGCGGGGCCTTCGGGCCCGCCTGTCGGCCAACCGCCAGCCAGTGCCGGAAGTAGTCGCCCACGTGGTAACCGCAGAACGGGAGCATGGCCATCGGGTCCCGCCGAACCTGTCCGATCGTTCCCGCGGCCGCGGCCGTGGTTTCTGACCCGATCGTGGCGCCGAGGTAGACGCCCGATTCCCAATCCCGCGCCTGATAGACGAGAGGGACCGCGTCGGCCCGCCTTCCGCCGAAAATGAAGGCCGAGATCGGCACGCCGGCAGGGCTCTCCCAGTCGGGATCGATCGAGGGGCACTGCGCCGCCGGGACGGTGAAACGGGAGTTCGGGTGCGCGGCCTTTTCGCCGCTTGCCGGTGTCCACGCGCGGCCAAGCCAGTCGGTGAGTTTTGTCGGGGGCGTGTCGCTCATGCCCTCCCACCAGATGTCGCCATCCGGGGTGTGGCCGACGTTCGTGAAGAGCGTGTTTCGGGCGATCGTCTCGATCGCGTTCGCGTTCGTGCGAAGGGAGGTGCCCGGAGCGACTCCGAAAAATCCGGCCTCGGGATTGATCGCGCGCAGCTCGCCGCCTGGGCCGGGCTTGATCCACGCGATGTCGTCGCCGATGGTGGTCACCTTCCAGCCGTTGAAAGCTTGGGGCGGGATGAGCATCGCGAAGTTGGTCTTGCCACAGGCGCTCGGGAAGGCCGCCGCGACGTAGGTTTTCTCTCCGGCGGGCGACTCCACCCCCAGGATCAGCATGTGCTCGGCAAGCCAGCCCTCGTCCCGGCCCATCGTCGAGGCGATGCGCAGCGCGAAGCACTTCTTGCCCAGGAGCGCGTTGCCGCCGTAGCCGGAGCCGAACGACCAGATGGCGCGCTCCTCGGGGTAGTGAACGATGTACTTGTGGTCCCTGTTGCTCGGCCAGCGTTCGTCCTTCTGGCCGGGCTCGAGGGGGGCGCCCACCGAGTGGATGCATTCGACGAAGTCCCCGTGGTCACCCAGCACGTCGAGCGCGGGCCGGCCCATTCGGGTCATGATCCGCATATTGAGCGCGACGTAGGGGGAGTCGCTGAGCTCCACGCCGATCTGCGCGATCGGCGAGCCGAGCGGCCCCATGCTGAACGGGATCACGTACATCGTGCGCCCGCGCATGCAGCCGCGGAAAAGGCCCTGGAGGGTCTCGCGCATCTCGTCGGGATCCACCCAGTTGTTCGTCGGGCCCGCGTCTTCGCGCCTGCGGGAGCAGATGTAGGTCCGGTCCTCGACTCGGGCGACATCGGAGGGGTCGGAGACGGCGAGGAAGCTGCCCGGCCGTCGCTCGGGGTTCAGGCGAATCAGAGTCCCCGCGCGGACCATCTCCTCGGAGAGGCGGTCGAACTCGGCCTGGGAACCGTCGCACCAGTAGACGCGATCGGGCTGGCAGAGGTCCGCCATTTCTCGCACCCACTTCGCGAGCTTCGCGTTGCGCGTCGGGAGGGAGTCGCGCGGTGGGTATTCCATGCCCTCTTGTCTTACCCGGTTTTCCGCAGTCGAAAAAGCGTCCGTTTTCATCGGAGGCTCCCAAGCCTCCTCGCGAATTCGGATATGACGTCATGCGTGGTGACGTCGTGCGCGTAGACACCGTACCAGCCCTGCGGCTCATGAGGCGGATCACCCGTGAAGGGCTCGCCCGCCTGCCAGTGCCCTCCCGGCGTCAGTGGCAGGCCTTCGCCCGCCCACGCCCAAAAGTTCACGCCGGCGACGGGCGCGCCTTGCTCGGCCGCCGAGGCGACTTCTTCGAAGAGGTCCCTGAAGTACCGATCGCGTTCGGCGGTCGGTGCAGACGGTTCCCAGGCGCCGTCGTCGCGTGCGAGGCCGAACTCCTCGACGACGAGAGGCTTGCCGAGGATTCGCGCTTTCTCTGTCAGCCCTCGCAGATACTGTCGCATCGAGGCGGCCGCTCCGGCGTAAGTCTCGCCGGCTCGCGCCGGGTCGTACCAGCCCCAGTTCTGCGCCCAGACGTGCGCCGTCGCGTAGTCGATGGCTGGGTGCGAGTGGTTCCGGAGCAGGTCGAGGCCGGCTGACGACGGCCAGGGTGTTTCGCCTTCCGTTCCGGTCGTGATGAGGTGATTCGGGTCAAGCGAACGGATCAGCTCAGCGGAGCGCTCGAGCCAGCGATTGAAGTGGGCGGTGTTGCGGCCTCCGCGCGGCTCGTTTGCGAGCTGCCAGGCGAGGATCGCGGGGTCGTCGGCGTAGCGCAGACCCGAGAGGCGATTTGTCCGGGTGACGATCGCGCGAGTGGCGGCCTCGAAAGTCTCGATCGCCCTTGGACGCGAGTAAAAACGCTCAGTGAAACTCTGGTACACGCCCCAGTCACCGCCCGGCTGCGGGGGGGGATAGGGGATCGGGCCTTCGCCGGTCCACGTGAGATACTGCGCCATTCCACCCGACCAGGGCCAGAAGTTGGTGAGGCAGAGCACGGCTGTCATTCCGCGCTCGCGGATCGCGTCGAGCGCGAAGTCGAGGCCGAGCAGGAGCTCCTCGCGCGGCTGGCCGGCCGTGGGCTGCGCCGACGGAACGATTCGCCAGGGTTCGCTGTCCGGCCCCTCCGAGAGCGCGACAATGCGCAGGTTGCGAACGCCGAGGGCCTCCAAGCGGTCCAGCTCGCGCACGAGGCGCGCGCGGTCGCCTTCGGTGGCTCCGAGGTTCATCGCGTACCAGAGGTTTGCTCCGACGAAGCGGTAGGGGCGGCCGTCACGGACGAACGTCACTCGCTCGCGATCGACGGTGACGAAGCCGCCGGCGCGCACGGACGAACCCGAAAGGATTAAGGAGGCAATCGCCCCCAGGGGCAGCAGGCGGTAGCGGTTGAGTGAAACCATAAGGGATTACTGTAGAGCGTCATAACGAATACAAGGCAGTCGGGCAATGCAGCTGTTTTTAACTATGGTTCTTCAGGGTTTTGAGTGGGTTGGGGAATCAGGGCGGTCCTCGGCCTTTCCCATCTTGGCGCATGCGCCACGGTCCCTAACCGGCTCCTGAAATAAGGGAGAGCGAGCCCAGTACCTCTCCCTTGGCGCGCAGGTCATCCTGACCGGCCCCTACCCCGCGTCGGCGCATCCATGCGCCTTTGGCGGGGAG